>NZ_CP004403.1:1200000-1500000 GCF_000730245.1 endosymbiont of Acanthamoeba sp. UWC8
TATGCCAGATTCCTTTAGGGATTATTGTTGATAAAGTCGGAGTTAAGCGTACCGTTCTTGTTTCCATATTGCTTTGTATCACGGGAAGCTATTTTTTTGCCGTAGCACAGGAGTTTTGGGTTGCACAATTAAGTCGAGTGCTTATAGGTATAGGCTCGGCCTCTGCTTTTATGTGCGCTCTTAAAATTGTTGCCGATCATTTTCCTCCCGGGAAGCGGGCATTCTTAATGGGTGCTACACTCACTCTCGGTACTGTCGGAGCTTTAGTTTCAGGAAAAACTATAATTTATGTTATGGAAAATTCAAGCTGGCGTCATGTTTTATTAAATTCTACGCTTTTAGGCGGAGTTATATTTATAATTGCTTTAATTTTTATTACTAAAACCAGACAGACCCCTCACACTAAATTGAACAGGCACCCATTCCCTATAGTTTTAAAAAATGTAATAAAAATAATGAAGGATAGAAATATATTAATTTATGCAATCCTTGCCATAGGTCTTTATACTCCTCTTTCCGTGTTTACCGATCTATGGGGTATATCCTTTTTAAAGCAAAAATTTAATTTAAGCCAATCATCGGCAACCTATATAGCTTTAATGATGTATGTGGGCTTGAGCGTAGGTAGTTTAGTTCTGCCTTGGCTATCTGAAAAATACAATATTCTAAATATATCAATATTTAGTTGCGGATTTATTATACTTATTATCTTTTCATATTTATTATATGGCGCGCCTCTTTCGGAATTTTCACTTTCAGTACTATTAGTTGCTTTAGGATTTTTTTGCGGGGCGGAAATGATGTGCTTTACGGGCGCATTACAATTTTCCAAGCAGGAAAATTCGGGAGAAATTATCGGAGTAGTAAACACTCTTAACATGTTAGGCAGCGCTATTTTACAGCAGCTGATAGGTACCCTTCTCGACCTGCAATGGGATCAAACCTATAATTCTTATGGTAATCGGCAATATACGGCAGCTCAATTTATTAATGCTTTATCTGTTTTAACCGGAGTCTTAATTTTTTGCTGTATAATTTCATTTGCTTTGAAAAAAATTAAGGTTACAAGATTTTAAGTTACCATTACCTATAAAGATTCAATCACATAAGGCACTAGAGTAAAACTTAATCTTTAAGATTTCATATTATTTGAATTGCATTTTTAATCTCAATTTAATAATATGACTAATATGTTGTGATTTATGTTAATATATTAAAATTAAATAATAAATTAACTTATTTTACTCGCAATGGAGCCTGCCAAGACTCCCCTTTTCACTTCTTGGTATGCTATAAAAATAATAGTTTCCAAAAGTGCAATGGTTTTTTATAAATCGACTTAGGAGTGCTGATTATGAGAAAAATAAAAAATTTTGTAAAATATTCTAAAAGCTTTTTTGAAGAAAACAATATCCAAACCGGAATATTTTTTATATCTACTTCAGTTGCTATCGGCGCTTTTTTGGGTGGTAAAGAGTATGGTGCTCAATTTGCTGCTGCCGCCGGAACTGCGAGCAGCCTTGATGTAATATTAAAATATTTTGGCGTAACTGATTCTTACTACATAACAGCCGCTATGTTAGGTGTTATGGGCAGTTATCAAGATCATAGCCACACAAAAATCCATGTTCATGATACATTAATGAGCAATATGAAAGATAGCTCGTCAGTTCCTGATTTAGTTGCAAATATCTTTACTCAAGTAGACCTAATAAAACAAATAGGAACTGGTGCTGCTACCGGAATATTGGGAGCTTCTGCTTTCAGTTGGGGCTTGAACACTGTAAGCAATAACTCCAGCGATAAATTTTTACCTTATTCTGAGTCTCGCAAAACCATATTAAGTGAAGAAGATACAATTTATACCCACGAAGGAGCATCTGCACATGATGAAATATAATTAATAATAATTTTATATTAGCTTGTTACAACCAAGATAACTTTATGAGTTATTTTAGGTTGTAGCTTAAGCTATATTCTTTATTTAACCGAATAAGTTGTATCAAGATTCAAAAATAACTAAATATTACTTTATTATAAACAACCTTTTTTTCACTACAAATTTTTGCTATCTTATTCATTTTTAAACATCTTTAAAAAATAATTGACATATTTTTCTTGAGGAATAACATCAACTCGAACTCATATTAATTCCAATACGGAGGTACTTATGCCTAGACCTAAGCAAGTAGTATACGATACTGAGAAGCCGATCAAAGATATACCCTCAACTATAAAACAGAAAGCTAAAGACGGAGCGAATGCCGTCAAAGAATCTCTTAGAGATGTAAAAGATAGCATAAAAGAAACTGCGGAAGAAATTAAAAAGAGCCCCGCAGAAACCGGTAAGGATTTTAAAAGCGGCATTAAAAAAGTCGGCGAAGATATTAAAAAGATCGGAGAAGATAATGTAGAAGACTTAAAAATAACCGGAAAAGATACTATAGAGGTTATTAAAAATTTAAAAGATTCTGCTAAGGAAACCATTAAAAATAAATTAGAACCTGCCAAAAAAATTGCGGATAACTGGACGAGCGACAAAGAGGAAAGAACAGAAGATTGCTTTAAACTTATAAGTGACAACGGTATTACTTTATGCAATCCTTATAACAATAATACCAAAATTGATTCATATTCAGCTATCGGCAGTATTGGAAGGTATAATCCTTTAACTGAAAAAGATACGCTTGATTACTGTATAAAAGCATTTGAAAAGAAAGATGCAGTTGATTGCAGTAAAATAAGTGAGTTTTTAAGCAATTTACCGATCAATGAAATTACGAGCTTTATCAATGGCCAAGCACAATGCCTTAACGGATATAAGGACATCATAAAAATTCCAACTAGCGTGGAAGCTTTTTATTCTATAGGAAAAACCATAGGAACAAGTGATAACATACTCGGTGATTGCCAAGTAATTATTAGAGATATTAATCCTAAGGAAGGTGATAAAATTGATTTCTCTAAGTTCAGCAGTAAAACCTTTAGCGATCTTAGATTTTATGATGGCACTATGAATAAACTCCCGTTAAAAGCAATAGATATTTATGAACCTGAAGCTACCCCTAAGTGTTTAGTAGGTATTTATAATTATGATGCAAATACCATACCGGAATTAACATCTGATATGTTTGTAATTGCTCCTGCCCCTACTCCTATGCCGACTATTCATATTCATACTGAATTGTAATTTCACTTTTTGATTAAAAATTAGTAAAACTCCCTTAGCTAAAATTCGGGGAGTTTTTTATCAGCAGGTTTATCTATGTGTTAATAAGCAAAGTTTTAAGCTTGCGAAGTATAGGTTCGATACCTATTTTAGCAACAGCGGAACAGACTAATACTTCTTTACCCGTCAATTGCTCTAATTGGTTTTGCTTTACTTCTATTTCCTCTTGAGAAAGGGTGTCTGATTTATTTAAGGCAATAATTTCTATTTTAGAAGAAAGGTCATTAATATAATTTTTTAATTCTTCTCTAATAGTTTGATAGGATTCTACTACATCTTCCCTTATATCAATTAAATGCAATAAAACCGAACATCTCTCAATATGTTTTAGAAATTTATCACCCAATCCATGCCCTTCACTCGCGCCCTCAATAAGGCCTGGGATATCAGCAATAACAAATTCATCCAAATCTATATATACCACACCTAATTGCGGCTTAAGAGTAGTGAAAGGATAATCGGCGATTTTCGGCTTAGCTTGGGTAGTAACTGATAAAAAAGTTGATTTTCCGGCATTAGGCAACCCAACTAACCCTACATCCGATAATAGCTTTAATTTAAGCCATACTGCTATCTCATCTCCTTCCGCACCCGGTATAGACCTTTTAGGAGCCTGGTTAACGGAAGATTTAAAAACTGCATTACCTGCCCCCCCTCTTCCTCCTTTAGCTATTATATAGCTTTGGTTCGGTTCGGTAAGATCGGCAATTAAGGTTTGACCGTCCTGCGCAAAAACTTGTGTGCCTACAGGGACATTAAGAATAAGATCTTTACCGGATTCACCGGTACAGTTTCTTCCTCTTCCCCCTTCCCCGCGTTCAGCTTTAAAATGCTGTTTATACCTAAAATCAATAAGGGTGTTAAGCCCCGGAGTAGTAATAAAAACTATATCTCCGCCTTTGCCGCCGTTGCCGCCGTCAGGCCCTCCGAATTCAATAAATTTTTCTCTTCGAAAGCTAACTGCACCATTACCTCCGTCACCCGCTTTCAGGTAAACTTTTACTTCATCAATAAAATGCATTATATACCAAAAAATAAAAAATAAAAAAGAGCTGATAAGATAATCAACTCTTCTCTTATATAACGAAAAAATTACTATTTTACAACAGTAACTCCTCTTCTGTTTTGGCTCCAAGAAGCTTCTTCATTACCCATAACTGCCGGACGCTCTTTGCCGTAGCTAACGGTAGTAAGTCTACTTGATTCAATTCCGAAACCGACTAATTGGTTTTTAACTGAATTAGCTCTTCTTTCACCTAAAGCCATGTTGTATTCTCTGGTTCCGCGTTCATCGCAGTGACCTTCTATTATGAAATTCAGATCCGGATGAGCTTTCATAAGCTCAGCTTGTCTGGCAAGCACTTCCTTACCTTCCATTGTCACATGAGAAGAATCGTATTCAAAGAAAACTTTGTCGCCGATTTTATTTTGCAGTTCATCACATACGGAAGAATATCCCGCACCTGAACCTGTTCCTGCCCCACTTCCTGTTGTTTTATGGCTACATGCTGTAACAAGAAGCAACGAGAATGCAGCTATCATTAATTTTGTCATTTTCATTTAATCAAAGGCCTCCTTACCTTTTAGTATAAAATAGTTAAGAATATATGAAAATTCTTTAGGATTTTTAATGCCTATATATAATAAGTACCATTATAAAAAACTATGGTCAAACAGTTTTGATTTTTTATAGTTTTTGTTTAATTAAAAAATTGAATAACTTGGCTATATGTTGTAATTATTCTACAGCATATAATTTATACAAATTCTAAATGCAAATTTTAAGATCAGCTGTATTTCATATATTTATCACCTTTTGGACGATGTTTATATTCACCTTCCTTTCCCCTTTACTTCTTACCTTCAACCCAAAAGCGGTAACGATTATAGGCCTGGTATGGGCTAAAGTAGTGCTTTTAGCTTTAAAAATAACTTGTAAATTAAGTTATGAAGTAAGAGGGAAGGAAAATTTGCCGCAGGCTCCTTATATAATAACCTCAAAGCACCAATCAACTTGGGAAACCGTATTTTTAACCGCATATTTTAAAGACGCAAAATACATTTTAAAAAAGGAGCTGACCAGAATTCCTTTTTACGGGTGGTATCTACTGGCAAGCGGCATGATATATATCGATAGAAGCTTAGGTTTCAGTGCAATAAAAAAAATAGTTAAAGATACCACCATATCTTTAAAAAAAGGTAATATAATAATAATTTTCCCTGAAGGCACTAGAGTTGCACCCGGAGAATCTAAAGAAATTCAACCTGGGGTAGCGGCTATTCATAAGCATAACAAGCATATTCCTATTGTACCGGTTGCTTTAAATTCAGGAATGTTTTGGCCTAAAGGGTTGAAAGTAATAAAACCTGGGAAAATTATAATTTCTTTCCTTCCTCCTTTAAACGAAGAGTTGGAAAAAGGAGAGTTGTTGAAAAAATTAAAAGAAAATATTGACTTAGAGAGTAATTTACTGGCAAATTCTAAGTAATATGAATACGAAGGTAAAATAAATGATAAAAAGAATTTTCGGGTTTGCAGGTATAATAGCAATTTTATCATTAATTACAGGCTTCCTAGTTGTTACTTATGATATCGGTGGAATAGTTAAAAGCACATTTGAGAAAAAAGCTTCTGAATTCCTGAAAGTAGATGTTAATGTCAGAGAAATAAAACTTGATATATTTAAAGGTACATTTATAGCTTCAGACATAAATATTAACAATCCTCATGGCTATACTTCTCCTCATTTCGTTGAAATCAGACAGCTATATACTAAATTTAACCCCCTCTCTTTATTCAGTGAAAATATTACAATAAATAAGGTTACTATCGAATCTCCGAAAATGACTATTGAATTTAATATTAAAAATAATAACTTCAGTCAAATTATTAAAAACTTAAAGGTTCAAACTCCTGAAATTCCTGAACACAATAAAGATAAGTTATATAAAGCAAAAGCAGACAGAAAAGCTGTTATACTTGAGCACTTGGAAATTAAAAATTTATATTTACACACTTTAGCGGGTGTAGTTGAAGCAAATTTAACGCTAAATAACATACATTTAAAAAACATTGGTAAAGACAATAATAAATTACTATTTGAGCAAGTTCTATTAATTGTTCTTGAGCAAATTTATAAAGATGCTCTTAAGGCTAATATCAAAAGCCCGAGTATTAATTTTGATAAGACTTTAAATAACCTTAGAGGGTCATTAAAAGATTCGGTTAAAAGTACGGAAGGTAAATTGAAGTCATTGTTACAATAGATACAGTTATTTATAGCTGATTTTAGATCTATTACATTTTGATTTTTATATGCTACTATAAAACTAGTGCTAATTATATAGTTAACAATATGCCTCCTGAAGATAGAAGATTTACTATTGACAAATATCTTGAGTCTTTAAACTTTAATCTTACTAAAGATAACCTTTTATATTGTTTAGAAACATTTACTAATAATAGAAAAAATCTAACCCTTTCCGGAAAAGTCAAAATTCAAAAAACGAGCTTTACCGATCAGGATATAAGAGGCATCGATCTAAATAAATTTGATATTACTCAAACCGGATTTATTAATACAAAAGTTGATAAAGAACAATTCAAGTATATTTTAACTTATGCTAAAAATGGGTTGACCGACATTCGAGGCATTGATATTAAAGGCTTGGATTTAATAGACCTAAACTTATATAACATTGATTTTACTGGAGTTAGCTTTGAACAAGTTAAACTTGATAGAAAAAATATAATTTCCCTACAGGATCAGTTAAAAAATAAAAAAGTAAATTTACGCGGAGCAGATTTACAAGGCGTAGATTTAAGCGGTGGCTATATAGTTGATAATGAGCTGGGATTTAACAGTTATTGTTATTTTGATTTAGAGGACATGGATTTTAATGAAGTTAATTTTCAAGATGCAAACCTTTCGGGAGCCAGGCTAAACAGATCTAATTTCGAAGGGGCTAACTTAAATAATGCTAAAATTGTTGCTACTTATGCCAGATATACTAATATGAAAAGAGCAAGCATGGTTGGTGCTATTTTAAAATACTCGGATTTTTATCATTCCAACTTTGATTTTGCTAACCTTAGCAATGCTAGGGTATAATACAGGGAGAGAGAATATTATATTATGGCAACTTTTCATGATAGTGAGCTAAAAGGAAACAAAACTCAGTTTGAGGGTGTTAGCTGGCATGGCGCAACCACTGAAGGAATAATTAATGAAACTAAAACTCCGTTACCCGGAAAAGAAGATTTAATGTTGGAATCTGAAATTATACAAAATAAAAGCATTTTTTCTTTTATAAGAGAGCTGTTTAGCAAACCGAAAGAAACAGAAAGATTAACTCCTTCTTTGCCTAAATTAGAAATATCTATAATAGAAGATATGCCACCTGAGAAAAATATTATAGAGGCAACGGAAGTTACACTACAGGAAATCAAGTCAGAAGCTCCTATAGTGGAAAATATACCATCCGAGCAAATTATTATAGAAGCACCGAAAGTTTCAGCACAAGAAATTTCTATGATGGAAAAGGCTACGTTAAGAGAGAAAACTATAAACTCCGATCAAATCCAAAGATAGCTTTCTTATACCAAATCAAATGTTTTTTAAAATTAGATTTAAAAATATAACTATTATTAAATTACCTACTTAAATTAACAACCACATAATCAAGCTTATTCCAATCTATTGAAGTCACAATAAATATATCATTATTAAATACTCTGGCTGTACCGACTATTGTTCCGAACGGAAATATCCCTCCCATTCCCGAAGTGATTACTTGTTCTCCTTCATGTATTATATTCGGATTTGTAATATATTTTGCGGCCAAAATATTTTTATTGTTAGGGTTACCAATTGCAATCGCTTGCTCGCCGGAATCTTGAAATATAATAGGAAGTTTTGATTGGGGATCGGCAATAGTAAGAATTCTGGAAGAAGTTTCAGAAACTTCTATAATTCTGCCGATAAGATCCTGATTATAAACTACTATATCATTTTCTTTTACACCATGCTTACTTCCCGCATTAATTAACAGGTTTACATGAAAATTATCAAAACTTTTGCTGATTACCTTAGCAGTGATAAACTCATAATTTGAAGATTCGACTACATTCAATAATTTTTTTAGTGAAACATTAAAATTAATTTCAGTTTCCATCTGTTTAAGTTGATATTTCAAGTAGGAAACTTCCTTTCTTAAAACTTCATTTTCATTAATAACGCTGGTATATCTTTCAATATCCGAAACAAGCATATTTATTGTCTCAAACGGAAAATTAATAACTTGATATACTTGTGATATTATATTGATTGCCTGCTTGTTAACAAACTTCGATACTATATTATTCGTGTTAAGAATAAGCATAAATATTAAGCAAAGTATAATTGCACCAATACTGCTGAATCTGTCGGATATTAAACTGATAATTGTTAAAATATTCCCTTTAATAGTACTTTTTGATTTAATCGGCAGCTTACTCATTTTTCAAAAGCTGCTCTCTTGCTGATCTAAGTTTAATAAAATCATCCCCGGCATGGTATGATGACCTGGTAAGCGGGCTGGCCGAAACCATTAAAAACCCTTTAAACTTAGCTATTCTTTCATAGTATTCAAATTCTTCCGGAGTAACAAACCTTTCTAATGCGGCATGAGCTGGTGTCGGTTGAAGATATTGCCCGATAGTAATAAAGTCCACTTCAGCTGCTCTTAAATCATCCATAACCTGCAATACTTCCTGCTTAGTTTCTCCTAAGCCTACCATAAGCCCTGATTTAGTAAAAATATGAGGATTAAGTTTCTTTACACTGTGCAATAAATTCAGTGAATGAAAATACCTCGCTCCCGGCCTTATTTTTTGGTATAATGACGGAACTGTTTCAATATTGTGGTTATATACATCCGGCCTGGCTTTTACTATTTTTTCTACCGCCCCATCTTTTCTTAAAAAATCAGGGGTTAAGATTTCAATAGTAGTACTTGGCGCCTTAGCTCTAATTTTATCAATGCATTCTACAAAGTGACTTGCCCCGCCGTCATCTAAGTCATCTCTATCGACTGAAGTTATAACTACATGCGCTAAATTAAGCTGAGAAATAGCATTAGCTAAATTTTCAGGCTCATGGGGATCAAGTTTATCCGGAATGCCGGTAGCAATATTACAAAACCTACAAGCACGAGTACAAACGCTACCTAAAATCATGACCGTAGCATGCCCTTTTTGCCAACATTCTCCGATATTCGGACAAGCTGCTTCTTCGCATACGGTATTAAGTTTATGCTTCCTAATCAGTTCATGGGTATTTAAAAATTCCTGTGAAGTAGGAGCTTTCACTCTAATCCAATCCGGTTTTGTCGGCTTGTTGGTTGTTTGGTTTGCTAGCATTTTCCATTACCAATTTTAAAATGGCGGAAGGAAAGGGATTCGAACCCTTGATACCTTATTCAGATATACACGCGTTCCAGGCGTGCGCCTTCAACCGCTCGGCCATCCTTCCGAATTCATAAATTCCTACTGACTATACTAAATAAACTTTTAAAACACAAGGTGAAGGATTTAGTTAAATAACATATTCCATAGTTTCTTTATTCATGTTAAATAGTAGGCTTATCCATATATAGAATGAACTTATTATGCGTTTAAGTAAATATTTTTTACCGATACTAAAAGAAACACCGATTGAAGCTTCGGTTGCCTCCCATAAATTAATGTTAAGAAGCGGTATGATTCGCCAATTAACCTCCGGTATTTATAATTGGTTACCGCTGGGATTAAAAGTTCTAAAAAATATAGAAAACATTATACGAGAAGAGATGGATGCTTCTGGCGCACAAGAGGTTTTAATGCCTTGCATTCAACCGGCGGAGTTATGGAAGAAATCAGGCAGATTCGGCGGAACGGATGACTTAAGCGAAGAAATGCTTAAAATGGAAGATCGCCATGGTAATCAATTACTATTTGCTCCGACTGCCGAAGAAGTGATCTCCGAATTATTTAATAACAATACTCAATCTTACCGGGATTTGCCGAAAAACCTATATCAGATAAGTTGGAAATTCAGAGATGAAATTAGACCGCGCTTCGGGCTAATGCGCGGAAGAGAATTCCTCATGAAAGATGCTTATTCTTTTGATACTGATAAAGAATCTGCACTTAAAACCTATAAAACTATGATGCAAACCTATATAAATATATTTAACCGATTAGGGTTAAAGGCTATTCCCGTTACTGCCGACAGCGGCTCAATAGGCGGTGACTATAGCCATGAATTTCATATTTTATCCGAAACCGGTGAAAGCACGATTTATTACGATAGAGAGCTGGAAAAGCACCTTAATAACAATTTTGATTTAGAATTATTTTCTAAATACTATGCAGCTGATAAAGATAAGCATAACCCGCAAACATGTAAAGTCAGCGAAGAAAATCTGCTGGTTAAGAAAGGAATCGAAGTCGGTCATGTATTTTATCTGGGGCGGAAATACAGTCAATCTTTGGAAGTAACGTTGCAAGGCAAAGACGGTAGCTTGATCCATCCGCATATGGGTTGTTACGGGATCGGGGTATCAAGATTAATTGCTGCAATCATTGAAGCTTCTCATGATGAGAAAGGCATTATTTGGCCGGCAAGTGTCGCACCTTTTAGCTTAGGGCTGATTAACCTTAAAGCGGAAGACGAAAAATGCAATGCAGCGTGTATGCAGGTAATTAATACAACCCCTAACGTGTTATATGATGATACCTCGGATTCGGCCGGTGCAAAATTTGCTAAAATGGATTTAATCGGCTTACCTTGGCAGTTAGTTGTAGGCCCGAGAGGGATAAGTACCGGTATGGTTGAACTTAAAAATCGTAAAACCGGAGAGAAAGAGGAGCTAAGCTTAGAAGCTGCAATTAATAAATTAAGGCAATGTTAGTACTCGGGATTGAAAGCAGCTGTGATGAAACATCAGTTGCAATAGTAAACCATAATAAAGAGATTTTATCACTGTTTACACTCTCTCAACTTGAGGAGCACCGACCGTTCGGCGGTGTAGTGCCGGAAATTGCTGCAAGAAGCCATATAGAACAAATCATCAATCTAGTACAAAAAGCTCTTATTAATGCGGCTATTTCACTCAAAAATATCGATGCTTTCGCAGTAACCGCCGGCCCCGGGCTTATCGGGGGTGTACTGGTCGGAGTGATGACGGCAAAAGCTCTGGCAAGCGTAGCTAAAAAACCGTTTATTGCGGTAAACCACCTGGAAGGGCACGCATTAACGGTTAGGCTTACTTTGGATATTGAGTTCCCCTACCTTATGCTGCTGGTTTCCGGTGGGCATTGTCAAATATTGGAAGTTTTAGGGGTAGGTAAATATAAAAGATTAGGTGCAACTTTAGATGATGCAGTTGGCGAAGCTTTTGATAAAGTAGCAAAGATGCTGGGGCTCGGTTATCCGGGAGGGGTCGAAATCGAGAAATTGGCTAAGCTCGGTAACCCTAATGCTTTCAACTTCCCCAAGCCTTTACTTAATCAAAATAATTGTGATTTTTCCTTTGCCGGTTTAAAGACGGCAGTAAAGCGAACTATCGATCAAACGGATAATATAAATAAAGCTGATGTTTGCGCCTCATTTCAGCATGTGGTAGCTGAGATCCTTTGTAAAAAAGCGGAAAATGCCATAAAGATTTTTAGAGAAAGCCATCCTTATTCCAATAGTTTTGTGATTGCCGGAGGTGTTGCTGCTAACTTATATATTAGAGAAAAGTTACAAGTAGTTTTAGAACAGTATAATTTCAATTTATACGCCCCTCCAGTTCATTTGTGTACGGATAATGCCGCGATGATTGCCTGGGTAGGGGTTGAAAGATTTAAGCTCGGCATTACTGATTCTCTTAACTTTGAACCTCGCTCAAGATGGCCGCTTGAAGAGCTTAACGGCTTTTAACATAACCATTTAACATTATTCAAATTTTTATATTTTGTAAGTAAGCTTAAGGGTTTTTTACCGAAAGCTCACTTACATTATATCAATATTTATAACAGTCTTTTTTATTTAAAATCTTTCATATGTCGGGGCTCTTTCGCTATATGATGCATTATTAATAAATCTATTAGTTATTTCTTTAATATCCGATATAAAGGCTTTCGTTATCTTTTCTTCTTGAGCATTAGCATTGTAAGAAATCACTCCTATTAATGCCGCAGTTGCTAGAGTAGCAAAAAATGCACTACCAAGTAATGCTGCACCGGATAAGAACAATGACGCCCCTCCTATACACACTGCTCCTAATCCTAAAACTATAGGCGCAGCCGAAGGCTCTTTTATTACGCTTAAAACTTTATATAAGACGGTTGGTGACTCATTATGCTTATTTGCAGCAATTTCAATTATTTTTTTGCTATAATAATTTACACATTGAGCAAAATCTTCTAAAGCATATTTTTGCCGCTTGCAAGATTTTTTCAGTTCAGGGTCATCGGCCAGCTTTTCTTTGAACTCATCAGGGTTATGAATAAATGATATTGCATCATTATAGGTAATATTAATGTTAATTCTTTTGCTCCTCATATAGAAAGACATAGCATCATATGTTTCCTGACCTAAAATATTTTCTATATCCATATTATCTAAAACTGTAGAAATATCTACATTTAGCTGCTCGCCACATCTCTTTAATGCTGATTGTATGGCTTTATCTATTTTTGCTGAAAACTCCGAATTTGCTGGGGAAGTTAAGTTTTTCCTTTTACTCTCTAATTTTTCATGCAACATAATATCTCCTGATTAATTTGTGGTCATAAAAAAGAATTGTACAGTGTTTTTTTACTATATCAAATTAAATATTACATTGCCTTACAAGCAATATAGCTAATTTTTATACTAAAAGTAACTTTATATTAAATTTAAACATTAAGATATTAATTAATATAATAAATCATATTAACATAGGTAATAATCAATAAGAATTTTAAAGTATAAAAGCAAATATAATAATAAGTTAAGTTTAATATGATTATATATCCTATAACTGAGAAACCAGGTAATAAGAAGCACGCGCTTTGCCGCCATTTATGGCGTGTGCTCGTATAAATGGCATAGTCATTTATAGTAAACTTAACTTAATTTTTTATAGCTCAACTATGCTCCCTATATGTAAGATCTTCCACTTAATTTACTATATAATAAATTAGTTTTTATATTATAGCTCTAATACCATTGCATACTCATCATAATATTTATTATCTACTTTAAGAGCTCGTGGTTCAGTACCGCAAATTTTGAAGCCATGTTTTTGATAAAGCTTAACCGCGCTGTGATTAGCAGTAACACACTTTAAGTTTAATTGCTCAACTGATGACTTAACATAAGAGATAACAGCATCAACTAAACTACCTGCTATGTTTTTGCCTCTATGTTCAGGCGTAACATACATACCCCATAGTACACCTCGGTGCTGTGTTTTAAGTGAATTTAAAACATAAAACCCTACACAACCAATAAGTTGCGCATTAAGAAAAGCACCAAAAATTTTATTTTTACTAAGGAGGGTTTGAAAGTCTTTTTTATCTAAAGTATATACTTCTTCAATAGAAGCTCCAAAAGTATGTGGAGCATTTTGGAGCGCTTCTAATCTTAAATTTTTCCAAGACTGCCAATCATCTTGATCTAATATTTTTATGTTTACCATATTGCACTTTAATTAGTATGAGGGTAATAAAAGGGCTTAGGCAGCACCCTTAGCATTAACATCTCTATCAACTAACTCAATAACTGCCATCGGGGCAGCGTCACCATATCTGAAACCGGCTTTAAGAATTCTGGTATAACCGCCATTTCTTTCTTTATAACGACCTGCAACCGCATCAAACAGTTTTCTGACCTCAGGTGCATCCCCCAGATAAGCAATAGCTTGTCTTCTGGCATGTAAGTCGCCTCTCTTGCTGAGTGAGATTAATTTTTCAACGATAGGTCTTAAATCTTTTGCTTTAGGTAGAGTTGTAGTAATTTGTTCATGCTTGATAAGAGCTTTGCAAAGGTTAGCAAATAATGCTCTTCTATGGCCGGTAAACCTACCAAACTTTCTTCCTTTAATTCCATGATTCATCTTATTGCTCCAAACTGATTTTCACAAAAATTATATTAATTTTGCTCTTCATATTTTCTAACTAGCTCTTCAACATTTTCAGGAGGCCAGCCAACTATATCCATACCAAACTTTAGCCCCATTGCAGATAAGACTTCTTTAATTTCATTTAATGACTTACGGCCGAAATTAGGAGTCTTAAGCATTTCACTTTCAGTTTTAACTACAAGATCACCGATATAACGAATATTATCATTTTTAAGACAATTATGCGATCTCACCGAAAGCTCAAGATCATCAACTTTCTTAAGTAGTTGAGGGTCAAACGGCAATTTCTCTTCTTCAATTTCAATTGCTTCTTCAACTTCATCAAAATTAACAAAAATTTGTAATTGGTCTTGAAGAATTTTTGCAGCTAGCGATAAAGCTAGATCAGGAGTTATCGAGCCATTAGTTTCAATAGTGAGGAATAGTTTATCGTATTCGGTCTCGGAACCTACACGGCTGTTTTCTACCTTAAAAGTTACTTTCTTAACCGGTGAAAATATTGAATCGACAGGAATAACGCCGATCGGCATCTCCATGTACCTATTTTCACTCGCAGTTATATATCCTTTTCCGGTACCGACGCTGAATTCCATATCAAGCTTAGCATCTCTATCAAGATGGCAAATTACTAAATCTTTATTAATAATTTCCATATCATCAACAGTTTGAATCATTGCCGCAGTAACTACACAAGGCCCAACTGCAGATAATCTCATCCGCTTTCTTTCATTACCGCCATACTTAACAACAATTGATTTTATATTTAAAATCATGTCGGTAACATCTTCTCTAACACCTGGAACGCTTGAAAATTCGTGGTCAACACCTTCAACCTTAACAGAAATTATTGCTGCTCCCTGAAGAGAAGATAGTAAAATTCTTCTAATTGCATTGCCAAGAGTAACACCAAACCCCCTCTCAAGAGGCTCCACCTTAAACACTGCAGTATTATTTGAAATACTTTCCAAAAAGTACTGCGTAGGTTTAATTAAAGATGTCCAATTGCCTGAAATGATGTTCTTTGCTCCCTCTGCCATTGTATTCCTTTATTTATGTTATTAATAAAACACTTTATACTCTTCTTCTTTTCGGTGGTCTGCAACCGTTATGAGGAACAGGTGTAACATCCTTAATTGAAGTTACGGTTAAGCCTGCACTTGTCAAAGCCCTAACAGCTGATTCCCGCCCCGTACCCGGACCTTTAATCTTCACTGAAACAGTTTTTAATCCGCATTCCATAGCTTTTTGGGCTGCTTTTTCAGCTGTAATTTGAGCTGCATATGGAGTTGATTTTCTGGAACCTTTAAAACCGTTTGCTCCGGCAGATGAAGATGCAAAAACATCACCTTGCATATCAGAGATGGTTACGGTTGTATTATTAAAGGTAGCTGCAATGTGTACTACACCTACTACTACTGCTCTTTTTTTCTTTACTGGTTTTGTTGCCATCTAAATGCCTACTTATTATTTAGTTACCTTTTTCTTGCCCGCAATTGCTACAGCCTTACCTTTTCTGGTACGAGCATTAGTATGAGTACGTTGTCCTCTAACCGGTAATTTTTTCATATGCCTTAATCCCCTATAGCATTTAGTATCCATAAGGTTTTTAATATTCATAGAAACTTCGCGACGTAAATCACCTTCTACTTTATAACCGGCATCTATAACTTCTCGTAATTTAATAACCTCATCTTCGCTGAGATTATTAACCTTTTTAGTAAAATCCACCCCTGCTTTTTGGCAAATTTCAACTGATTTCTTTCTTCCGATCCCATAAATATAAGTCAAACTAATTTCAACTTTTTTATTTGCCGGGATGTTAATACCTGCGATACGCGCCACCTATAACCTCATTAATTTAGTACTTTTTATCATATGAGTGATCGTGAATAATAACCAATTTTGCATGCAAGTCAATAGTTGTTTATCCTTCTTATCATCCAAATTTAGTAGAACTAAGCACCTTTTCAATTGAAGCTGTAATATTTTCAATTGAATCCATAGCATTAATTCTTTTTAATCTCTTTTGCTCATCATAATAGCCGATCAATGGAGAAGTTTGCTCATTATAAACTTGCAACCTTCTTTTTACTGATTCCTCATTATCATCCTTGCGGAAAGTAAACTCTTTCGCTCCGCAATTATCGCATATACCTTCCTTTTTCGGAGGATTAGATAATTTATGATATCCGGCTCCGCAATTAGCGCAATTAAACCTGCCGCTGATCCTTTTAGTTAATTCTTCGGTATCAGCATCCAAGAAAAGTATAATCGTATTATTGAATTTTAAATTTGTAAGCAGCGCATCTAAAGCCTCCGCCTGGGGGATAGTACGTGGAAACCCGTCTAATATAAACCCTTTACTGCAATCGAGCTTCTGTAATCGCTCTTCAATAATTTTAATCATTATGTCATCGGAAACCAAATTACCGGAGCTCATAATACTATCGACAATTTTTCCGATCTCAGAACCGGACTTGGTAGACTCTCTAAGCATATCCCCGGTAGAAAGCTTAGGTATATTATACATCGAAGCAAATATTTGAGCTTGTGTACCTTTACCAGCCCCTGGGGCACCTAAAAATATTATCCTCATTTAACTCCTCGGAGCTTAGATTTTTTTATAAGTCCTTCATATTGCTTTGTAAGCAAATGTGTTTGTATTTGCGAAAATATATCTATTACAACATTCACTACAATCAGCAAGCTAGTCCCGCCGAGATAAAACGGTATAGAGTATTTTGAGATTAAGATTTCCGGTATTATACATACGGCACATATGTAAGTTGCTCCGATTACTGTAAGCCTTGTTAAAATATAATCAAAATATTCAGCTGTATTTTTTCCTGGTCTTCTGCCTAAAACTATGCCGCCGTTTTTTCTTAAATTTTCAGCAGTTTCATCAGGGTTAAATACTATTGAGGTGTAGAAAAAGCTAAAGAAAACTATAAGTAATATATTAAGCACTATGTAGATAGGCTTACCATGTGAGAAGTTTTCAGCAATAAATTGCCTCCAGCCGCCAACTTCCATTGATTGAGAAAACCCTGCAATGGTAGCCGGAAATAACAGTAAAGAGCTTGCAAATATCGGAGGTATTACTCCGGAAGTATTAATTTTTAAAGGCAAGTGGCTGGACTCCCCGCCATAAACTTTATTACCTACCTGCCTTTTCGGATATTGTACTAAGATCCTTCTTTGAGCTTTTTCCATTAAGACAATAAGAAAGATTAAGCCGAAAACTAATCCGATTATTAACAAAATAACAAATGTTGATAAAGCACCGGTTCTGCCCATTTCAAAAAATGCAGCTATTGCAGTAGGAAGACCGGAAACAATTCCTGTAAATATTATTAAGGAGCTTCCGTTACCGATTCCTTTTACCGTAATCTGTTCGCTAAGCCACATTACAAATAATGTACCTCCTACCAAGCTAAACATCGCAACTACCCTGAAGAAATAACCCGGAAATACTACCACCGAACCATATGAAGTAGTCATCTTCTCAATACCTATTGCAATTCCGTATCCTTGAAACAAAGCAAGGCATACAGTCAAATATCTCGTATATTGAGCAATTTTTTTCCTTCCTGATTCCCCTTCTTTTTTAAGTGCACCGATTTCAGTTGAAATTACCGTCATCAATTGCATAATAATTGATGCAGTTATATAAGGCATAATATTTAGAGTGAATATTGAGAGCCTACCAACAGCACCGCCGGTAAACATATTAAACATACCTAATAATCCACCTGACTGTGAATCAACTAGCTCACCTAATGCAAGAGGATCGATACCAGGAAGCGGTATGTAGCTTCCTATCCTATAAATAACTAAAATAAGAAAAACAAAAAAAATTCTTTTTTTTAGTTCTGCTGCTTTTGTAAAATTATTTAAACTTACATTTCCGGCAAGCTTAGTAGATAATGAGGACATATTGTATCTATAAAAAAATTAGTATATTTACTTTTTATTTTTTGATACTAAAACTACCTTACCACCAGCTTTAGTTAGAATTTCTTCAGCAGATTTAGATACTGCATCAACTTCAATATTAAATTTATTTTTAAGTTCGCCATCGCCGAGTAATTTAACTTTTAATGATGACTTACCTTTCACAAGGCCTGCTTTTCTAAGTGCATCAAGAGTGACATTATTCGGGTCAATAGCATTTTTTTCTACTAACTTTTCTAAATCATCAAAATTGATCGCAAAAAACTTATCATGCAAGCTATTAAACCCTCTTTTCGGCAGCCTTCTATATAAAGGCATTTGACCACCTTCAAACCCGGCCAGCGCTACACCACTTCTCGCAGTTTGACCTTTGCCCCCGCGTGCACAAGTTTTACCTTTGCCTGAGCCTATTCCTCTGCCAAGTCTTTTACTTTTTCTTCTTGCACCACTACTATCTCTTAACTGATTCAACATGACTCTTACCTTTAAATTCCAATCAAATTACTTTAATTAAATGCTTAACTTTATTGATCATACCTCTAACTGCAACCGTATCTTCTAACTCTACTTCACGATTGATTTTATTAAGCCCCAAGCCTTTTAAGGTGGCGATTTGCTTTTTCAGCCTTCCTGCACCGCTTGCAATTTGCTTAACTTTAACTGTACTCTTAACTAAAGCTTTATTATTTTTAGCCTTTACTTCTTTATCTGGAGCATTTTGCTTTACAGCTGCGCTCACTGAAGTATCTTGCTTTACAGCTGTCACTTTAGCGGTTTTAGAAGCACTTTCTTTTGTATTATTTTTTTTTGAAGCCTTAGCTTTCACTTCTGTATTATTTTCCTTAACCATTATAAGACCTTTTTACAAAGTTATTCTTGTGTATCTTTTTGTTGTCTATCTCTTCTACTAACTATTTCCCCGATCTTCTTACTTCTTTTTTCTGCAATGAATCTTGGAGATTTAATCTCTATAAGTGCTTTTAAAGCTGCTTTAATCATATTATGCGGGTTTGTAGTTCCAACAGACTTAGCAACAACATCTTTAATCCCTAATACCTCTAATAACGCCCTTACCGGCCCACCAGCAATTATTCCCGTACCCGCAGGAGCTGACCTCATTACTATATTACCTGAGCAAAAAGTGGCCGTAATATCATGGTGAAGAGTTCTACCGTCTCTAAGGGGTATTTTAACCATATTTTTTCTAGCTACTTTAACAGCTTTTTCTTTTGCATCCATAACTTCAGTTGCTTTCCCAAGCCCAAGTCCAACTTTACCTTTTCCGTCGCCGGTAACTACAATTGCTGCAAAGCTGAATCTTCTACCGCCTTTAACAACTTTTGCACATCTGCCGACGTATACTAGTTTATCACTTAATTCTTGGTTACTTGTTTCTGCTCTTACTGACATAGTTTATAATCCTTTGTTAAAACTTCAATCCGCCTTCTCTTGCTGCGTCAGCAAGTGCCTTTATTCTTCCTTGAAATAGGTAGCATCCGCGATCAAAAACCACTGTAGAAATATTTTTATCAACCGCTCTAGTTGCAATTAATTTCCCGACTTCCGCAGCTGACTCTTTAGTTACCCGCATTTTTTTACCTTTAAACTCTTTATCTTTAGTAGATGCTGCAGTTAAGGTTACACCATTAATATCATCTATAATTTGTGCATATATATGATTATTTGATCTAAAAACAGAAAGCCTAAGTTTACAATTCGCTCTTTTCTTAAGAGCAAATCTTACCCTGTTTTTTCTTTTATCTAAACTTTTCTTACCTTTTAACATTTTACCGCCCTATTACTTCTTCTTACCTTCTTTGCGTCTTATCTTCTCATTTTCATACTTAATACCCTTACCTTTATAAGGCTCAGGCTTCTTAAGCGATCTAATTTCCGACGCAATTTTACCTACCAACTCTTTATCACAACCTGAAATCGATATCAGGGTAGGTTTTTCACATACTACTGCGATATCTTTCGGTATTGCATAAATTATATCATGACTGAATCCAAGCGAAAGAACTAACACACTATCAGAAAACGATGCTTTAAAACCAACACCGCTAATTTCAAGTTTTCGAGTAAATCCCTCAGAAACACCTTTTACCATATTAGATATAAGTCTTTGCGTTAAACCCCACATAGCTCTGGCTCTGGAAGTATCTTCAATCGGAGCTACCTGGACTTGATTCTCACTATACTTAATGCTAACCTCAGGAGCAAAAGTTCTTTTTAAACTTCCCTTAGGACCACTAACATCAAGCGTCAAATGATCTAAGTTAACTTTTACACTACCTGGGATAGTTACTGGTAATTTACCTACTCTAGACATAAACAATCCTTAACTAAAACACATTACAAAGAATCTCACCACCAACATGGTGTTTTCTTGCTTTATCATCAGACATAACACCTTTAGGAGTTGAAACAATACAAATCCCTAAACCACCAAAATATTTCTTCATTTTTTTAATTTGAGTATATATTCTTCTTCCGGGTGTAGAAACTTTTACAATTTTATTTATTACAGGCTGACCTTGATAATACTTAAGATCAATCTTAATTAAATTGATTCCTTTTTTCTGTTCAAACTCTTCATAACCAAGGATATAACCCTCATCCTTCAACACTTCTAAAACATCTTTAACAAGCTTAGATGACGGAACCGTTGCAAATGCATGCTTTGCTAATTGTCCGTTTCTTATCCTAGTTAATGCATCTGCTAATAAATCTGTTAATGCCATATCAAACCATACCTATATAAAAATTACCAACTAGCTTTAACAACGCCAGGAAGCTTGCCTTCATTTGCTAAGGCTCTAATACAAATTCGAGAAAGTTTAAATTTACGATAATAACCTCTCGCTCTTCCTGTTAGCTCACATCTATTTCTGATTCTAGTCGGAGCTCCGTTCCTTTGCAATTTAGCAAATTTAAGGGTAGCTTCAAATCTCTCAGCAATAGGAAGAGATTTATCCATAACAATGGCTTTTAATGCTTGACGCTTAGAAGCATCTCTTTTTGCCATTTTCATTCTTTTTAAATTTTTTTGTATTGAACTTAGCTTTGCCATAAATACCTTTAAACGCTTATTTTGTAAATGGGAAATCAAATGTTTCTAATAAAACTTTTGCTTCCTCATTTGTTTTAGCTGTTGTTATAATCGCAATATTCATTCCACGAATTTTATCAATTTTATCATAATTGATTTCCGGAAATACAATTTGCTCTTTTAAACCTAATGAATAATTACCTCTTCCATCAAATTGCTCCGCATCTAAACCTCTAAAATCTTTTACTCTAGGTAGAGCAATATTTACCAGCCTATCAACAAATTCATACATCATATGTCTTCTTAAGGTAACTTTGCAGCCTATCGGCATACCTTCCCTAAGTTTAAATGTAGCAATTGATTTTTTTGCTTTTCTTATAATGGGCTTTTGCCCGGTAATCAACATTAATTCTGCTGCTGCCTGCTCAGGTATCTTAGAATCCTGCACAGCATCTTTAAGCCCCATACTTACAACAACTTTAATTATACGTGGAACTTCCATCGGGTTATGATACCCAAATTTTTCCTGTAGAACTTTACGTCCTTGTTTTTCATAATTTTCTTGCAATCTACTCTTGTACATAGCTATACCAAATTATTTCAAATTATCAATTACTTCACCGGAGCGCTTGGCATACCTAATTTTTTTGCCGTCAGCCAAAAACTTAAATCCTACTTTAGTCGGCATATCTGTCTTTGGATCAATATGCGCAACATTAGAAATGTTTAAAGGCATTTCTTTAGGAATAATTCCACCCTGAGGATTTGTTTTCGATGGCTTAACATGCTTGTGAGCAATATTCAACCCTGAAACGACAACTTTATTATCAGTAGGTAATACTTTTATAACTTCGCCTTTTTTTCCTTTATCTTTTCCGGTGATAATAATTACCTTATCACCTTTTCTCATTTTTAATTTTAACGCCATAATTATAATACCTCAGGAGCTAAAGAAATTATTCTCATAAAATTTTTAGACCTCAATTCTCTTGGAACAGGACCAAAAACACGAGTTCCTATTGGTTCGTGCTGCTTATTTAGTAACACTGCGGCATTAGTATCAAACTTAATAACACTGCCGTCAACGCGCTTAATTTCTTTTCTGGTTCTAACTACTACTGCTCTGTGCACATCACCTTTTTTCACTTTACCTTTAGGCATAGCATCTTTAACAGAAATAACTATAACGTCACCTACTCTTGCCGTGTTGTTATGGGTTCCACCTATAACTTTAATACATTGAACCTTACGGGCTCCTGAATTATCAGCAACTTCCAGGTTAGTTTTCATCTGAATCATAATCTTCTCCTAACTAAAATCTATCTAGCATCTATTTTTTTTACAAGGTGCCATCTTTTAGTTTTAGAAATTGGTTTACTTTCAACAATCTCAACACGGTCACCGATGGCGCATGAATTTTCAGGATCATGCACAGCATATTTTTTGCTTTTCTTAAAAATTTTGTGGTAAAGGGGATGCCTATAAGTTTTCTCTACCAAAACAGATATAGTTTTATCCGTTTTATCACTTACAACCAATCCTTCTAATACTTTTCTAGGCATTCTTATTTGCTCCAATCACTTAATTAGCAGTATTTTTTCTTTGGGTTATTACAGTTTTATATCTGGCAATTAGTTTGCGCACAACTTTAAATCTCGAGGGGTTAGTAAGCTCACCGGTTGCTTTATGAAACTTTAAATTCATCGATTCTCTTTTCAGATTATGAATATCAATTAAAATTTCTTTATCAGTTTTTGCAATTATTTCAGACATTTTCATATTAACTTTCCTCGCCAAGTCGCTTAATAAACTTTGTCTTAATAGGCAGCTTAGCAGAAGCTCTTTCAAAGGCTCCTCTTGCTAACTCTTCATTTACACCATCAAGCTCAAACATAATTCTACCGGGTTTAACACGCGCAGCATAAAATTCCACCGCACCTTTACCGCTACCCATTCTTACTTCAGCTGGCTTTTTTGATACAGGAATATCCGGAAACACTCTTATCCAAAGTTTACCGACTCTTTTCAAGTGCCTGGTTATTGCCTTTCTAGCAGCTTCAATTTGCCTTGCTGTAATTCTTTCAGGCTCCAAAGCTTTTAGGCCGAAAATACCGAAGTTTAACTCAGTACCGCCTTTGGCAGCACCATGAATTCTACCTTTAAATGCTTTTCTATATTTTGTTTTCTTAGGAACCAACATAAAAATCAACCTGCTGTATTAGTATTTCTTTCTTCTTTCTGCTTTTCGATTTTATCGCCTTTGTATACCCATACCTTTATACCAATAACACCATAAGTAGTATTAGCTCTCGCTATACCATAGTCTACATCAGCTCTTAAAGTATGTAATGGCACCCTTCCTTCTCTGTACCACTCGGTTCTTGCAATCTCTGCTCCACCTAGTCTTCCCGATACATTAACCCTAATACCTTTAGCTCCCATTCTCATCGCAGTTTGAACCGCTCTTTTAGCAACTTTTCTAAATGCTGCACGCTTAACTAACTGTTGAGCAATTGATTGAGCTATAAGAATCGCATTAGTTTCCGGCTTTCTTTCTTCAACAACATTGATAGAAACTTCATTATTGGTAATCTTCTCAATATCTTTCTTGATCTTCTCAATACCTGAGCCTTTATTGCCGATAATTACGGCAAGCCTGGAAGCATAAATTATCACTCTTGTTTTATTAGCAGGACGCTCGATTTTAACATTACAAACGCCGGCATGAGCTAAGTTTTTTTCAACTTGTTCTTTTATCTTTAAATCCTGAAGTAACTTATCAGCATAGTCCTTCTTTGCATACCATAAAGAATCCCATGTTCTAATAATACCTAAACGTAAACCTAATGGGTTAACTTTCTGTCCCATACTAATTAACCTCTCTCTGATACAAAAATTGTCATTTTACTAAAAGGCTTAAAAATCTTTCCTGCTCTTCCTCTTGCTCTTGCGTGAAATCTTTTAAGAGTAAAAGCTTTCCCAACCAAAACTTCAGATACAAACAGTCTGTCAATATCTAAATTATGATTATTCTCAGCATTAGAAACAGCAGAATTGAGAACTTTACTAACTTCTCTAGCTATACGTTTCTTGCTGAATTGCAATTGCATGAATGCCTGATTTATATCCATACCTTTAATCAAATCGACTACCAAACCTAACTTCTGTGGACTTGTCTTAAGAGCCGCAGCTTTAGCATAAGCAGTTTTACTTTGATCCAAATGTCTTCTTCTAGTTACTACTGTCATCTTATTTACGCTCTATTTGCCTTTCTGTTAGCACCATGCCCCATAAATGTCCTGGTAGGAGCAAACTCGCCCAATTTTTTACCTACTATTTGCTCAGTCACTAGAACCGGAATGAACTTTTTACCGTTATATACAGCAAATGTCAAGCCCACAAAATTAGGCAAAATAGTCGACCGCCTCGACCAAGTTTTAATAACATTATTTTTACCTGAAGCAACTACTTTCTCAACCGCTTTAAGTAAATGACTATCAATAAATGGCCCTTTCCACACAGATCTTCTTCCCATATTCGTTCCTTTGATTAGTTATCTCTCTTTCTAATGATAAACTTAGAGGTACGTTTATTATTCCTTGTCAATTTACCTTTTGTAGGTTTGCCCCAAGGTGTAGCTGGGTGTCTTCCACCATTTGTTCTACCACCATGCGGATGATCTACCGGGTTCATCGCAATACCTCTAACTGAAGGCTTAACTCCAAGCCAACGGTTTCTTCCAGCTTTACCAATAGAAATGTTTTGATTATCAGGGTTAGAAACAGCACCAATTGTAGCTCTACAAGTTGATTCTACTATTCTTAACTCACCTGACCTTAGTTTCAATTGAGCGTAACCTCCATCTTTACCGACCAGCTGAACATAACTTCCGGCCGCCCTCGCAAGCTGCCCGCCTTTACCTGGCTTCATTTCAACATTATGAACAATAGTACCTACCGGTATATTTTTCAAAGGTAAAGAATTACCTATTTTAATATCAGAATTACTTCCGGAAACAACTTTATCACCGATACTCAGCTTTTGCGGAGCCAAGATATAAGATAATTCACCGTCTTCATACTTAATCAAAGCGATGAATGCCGTCCTGTTAGGATCATACTCAAACCTTTCAACGGTAGCAAATTGATCATCTTTCTTATTTCTTGTAAAATCGACGAATCTATATCTTTGCTTATGACCACCACTCTTTCTCCAAGCAGTAGTTCTACCAGTGTTATTCCTTCCACCGTTTTTAGTCTTACCTTTAACTAAAGATTTAACCGGATCGCCTTTCCATAATGATGATTTATCAACTAATACTAACTGTCTGGTACCAGGCGTAACCGGGTTATATTTTTTAAGTGCCATATTTATTTAGCCCCCCCTGCAAAATCTATAGTTTTACCTTTCTCTAAAGTAACAATAGCTTTTTTATAATCGGATCTTTTTCCTTTAACACCCTTAAAAATCTTTTTCTTACCTTTACAATTAATAACATTAACTTTTAAAACTTTTGCATTAAAAATCTTTTCTACTGCATTTTTAACCTGAGCTTTAGTTGCATTGCCACTTATTTTGAAGCTGGATTTTGATTGCTCGGCATGTATTGTACTTTTCTCGGTATATAATGGACAAATCAATACATCGTATAAATACTCTTGAATCATGCTAACCTCTCTTTAATCGCATTTAATGCATCAACAGTTATTATAAGCTTTTCATGCCTTATAATATCATACACGTTTATACCTGCTACAGGTAAAACGTTTATTGTATGTATATTAGCACAAGATTTCTTCACATTTTCATTAACATTGTTATCAATTATCAAAATTGACTTAGCATTAAAGTTACCTAGTTTTTGCTTTAAATCAGCAGTCTTATGAGAGCTTAAATTAAATTCATCCATTATCGTTAAATGAACTTCTTTTAATTTACTCGATAAAGCAAACTTCAATCCTAATTTTCTAACTTTCTTGTTAATTTTATATTCATGAGACCTAAAGTGCGGACCGAATATAATTCCACCGCCTCTAAATTGAGCACCTCTGATTGCCCCATGTCGAGCTTTACCAGTACCTTTTTGTTTATAAATCTTCCTGGTAGAACCTCTTACATCCCCTCTTTCCTTGACTTGATGCGTACCCGCTCTTCTCTTAGCTAATTGCCAATGGATAATTTTATATAAAATATCCTCTTGTGGCTCAAGACCAAAGATTTCCGGATGAAGATCTATTTGTCCGGTTATATCGTTATTCAAATTTATTATATCTAATTTCATAACTATCACTTAGTTTAATTACTTTCTGCATAAGCTGCTGGGAAATTAGCGCTCACTGGAACTGCTTTTTTAATCGCATCAACAATGTACACTATACTTCCTTTATTTCCTGGCACTGCACCACGGAGTGCTATTATATTCATTTCTGAATTAATATCAATGATTTCTAAGTTTTGAATCGTAACTCTTTCATCTCCTAAATGGCCGGCCATTTTTTTATTCTTGAAAACCTTTCCCGGATCTTGTCTTTGCCCGGTAGAACCATGCGATCTATGGCTAACTGATACACCATGCGAAGCTTCAAGCCCACCGAAATTATGGCGCTTCATAGCTCCCGCAAAGCCTTTACCGATACTAGTTCCTTTTACATCAACTAATTGACCTAGCACAAAGTGTGATGCAATTACTTGCTTACCGACTTCAAGCTGAGCTCCGCCGGAAACTCTAAATTCTCTAATATGTTTAACAGGCTCAACTTTAACTTTGCTGCACTGACCCTTAACAGGTTTTGATACTCTATTAGGCTTTGCTTTCCCATACCCTAAAATCACCGCATCATAGCCGTCTTTGTTTTTTTCTTTATTGCCTAACACAAAGTTAGAATCAACATGCATTAATGTTACAGGTATAGCTTCTCCGGTCGCATCAAAAACTTGAGTCATACCGATTTTGGTCGCAATTAAACCAGTCCTTCTAACGGTTTCCATTACTGCTCATCTCCAATCAATTTAATTTCAACATCCACACCTGATGCTAAATCTAACTTTGATAAGGCATCAACTGTTTGGGGAGTAGTAAGCTCTATAATCATTAATCTTGTGTGATTTCTAATCTCGAACTGCTCTCTGGATTCTTTATCAACATGCGTAGATCTGTTTACAGTGAATCTCTCAATTTTTTT
The DNA here is from genome assembly GCF_000730245.1 of endosymbiont of Acanthamoeba sp. UWC8. Classification (NCBI taxonomy): domain Bacteria; kingdom Pseudomonadati; phylum Pseudomonadota; class Alphaproteobacteria; order Holosporales; family Holosporaceae; species endosymbiont of Acanthamoeba sp. UWC8. The sequence continues at coordinate 1,227,551 of NZ_CP004403.1, forward strand.
TGGCAAAGGAATAGGTCCTTTAATTGTAGCTCCTGTTCTTTTTACAGTTCCGACTATGTCTTTTACAGCTGCATCTAAAACTCTATGATCAAATGATCTCAGTTTTAGCTTTATCTCTTGTTGACTCATATTTTACCTATTCCAATTTACTCAATTATTTCAGCTACGACGCCAGCACCTACAGTTCTGCCACCTTCACGGATAGCAAACTTAAGACCCTTGTCCATAGCAATCGGAGATATTAACTCAACCGTTATAGCTGTGTTATCTCCAGGCATAATCATCTCCACTCCTTCAGGTAACGCGATAGAACCCGTTACATCAGTAGTCCTGAAGTAAAACTGAGGTCTATAGTTACTAAAGAACGGTGTATGTCTTCCACCCTCATCCTTATTCAGTACATATATTTCAGCCTTAAATTTCTTATGCGGCTTTATAGTTCCGGGCTTAGCTAAAACCTGCCCTCTCTCTACATCTTCTTTACCTACTCCGCGTAATAACACACCAACGTTATCACCCGCCTGTCCTTGATCAAGAAGCTTACGGAACATCTCAACTCCCGTACAGGTCGTCTTAACATTAGGCTTAAGACCCACTATCTCAATCTCTTCTCCAACTTTAACTACTCCCTGCTCAACTCTCCCGGTAACTACAGTTCCTCTTCCGGAGATAGAGAATACATCTTCAATCGGCATTAAAAACGGCCTATCAATCGGACGATCTGGTAACGGGATATATGCATCAACCTGCTTTAACAACTCTCTGATCGCATTCTCCCCAAGCTCAGGATTACTTCCCTCAAGCGCACATAATGCAGATCCTCTGATAATCGGAATATCATCACCCGGATAGTCATACTTGCTTAACAAGTCTCTTACTTCCATCTCTACCAGCTCAAGCAACTCAGGATCATCTACCATATCTACTTTATTTAAGAACACTACAAGTGCAGGTACACCAACCTGGCGTGCTAATAATATGTGCTCTCTGGTTTGTGGCATAGGTCCGTCAGCTGCGCTAACCACCAATATCGCTCCATCCATTTGTGCAGCACCGGTGATCATGTTCTTAACATAGTCAGCGTGCCCAGGACAATCTACGTGCCCATAGTGCCTATTCTCAGTCTCATATTCAACATGCGCGGTATTAATTGTAATACCTCTTTCTCTCTCTTCAGGCGCTTTGTCAATATTATCGTAACTTACAAAATTTCCGAAAAACTTCGTTATCGCTGCCGTTAAACTCGTCTTCCCATGGTCAACGTGCCCTATCGTCCCTATATTAACGTGCGGCTTATTCCTTTCATACTTCTGTTTGGCCATTTTTTATAACTCCTTTCTCAATATCAAACTAAGCTGACTTAGCAATTATTTCAGTTGCAACGTGTTGCGGTACATGTTCATAGTGGGCGAATTGCATAGTATATTGCGCCCTGCCTTGAGTCATAGATCTTAAGGTATTAACATATCCGAACATAGTAGCAAGAGGCACTTCAGCATTAATAACTTGCGCGTTTCCTCTAGCATCCATACCCAATATCCTGCCGCGGATACTATTTAAATGCCCTATTACATCACCCATAAATTCATCCGGGGTAATGACTTCTACTTTCATCACCGGCTCAAGTATAACAGGACTTGCTTTTGCTGCACCTTCTCTAAATGCGGCTTTCGCTGCGATTTCAAATGCAAGCGCACTTGAATCAACATCATGGTAAGCTCCATCAAGAAGAGTTGCTTTAAAATCTATAACCGGGTATCCGGCAAGTATCCCGCTTTGCCTAATTTGGTCGATACCTTTTTGAACAGCAGGTATATACTCTCTTGGCACGTTCCCGCCGACAACCTTACTTTCAAACACAAAGTTCTCACCTGGCTGCAATGGTTCAAACAAGATCTTAACCTTAGCAAATTGGCCAGCACCACCTGATTGCTTTTTATGAGTATAATCTATCTCGTAAGCTTTATTGATAGTTTCTCTATATGCAACTTGTGGAGCACCTACGTTTGCTTCAACTTTAAATTCACGCTTCATTCTATCAACGATAATTTCCAAGTGAAGCTCACCCATTCCCGCCAGCACAGTCTGGCCTGATTCATGATCGACCTTCATTCTAAGCGACGGATCCTCTGCTGCTAAACGCGACAAGGCTAAACCCATTTTTTCTTGGTCAGCTTGAGTCTTAGGTTCAACTGCAACTTCAATAACCGGCTCGGGAAATTCCATTCTTTCCAAAACAATAGCACTACCTTCTTCGGTCAGAGTGTCTCCGGTCGTAGTATTTTTAAGACCTGCAATCGCAACTATATCTCCAGCTTGAGCTTCCTTGATATCTTCACGATCATTAGCATGCATTAACAACATCCTGCCGACTCTTTCCTTATTGTCTTTAACCGTGTTAATCACACTGGTACCGGCCTTTAAAACCCCGGAATATATACGGATAAAAGTAAGCGTACCAACATACGGATCATTCATGATTTTAAATGCAAGCGCCGCAAATTTACCCTTAACATCAGCAGCAATCTTTATCTCTTCACCATTATTATCATTAATAGCACTAACGGGAGGAATATCAATCGGACTCGGAAGGTAATCAACAACTGCATCAAGCAGAGGCTGCACCCCTTTATTTTTAAACGCACTACCGCAAAGAACCGGCACAAATTTACCGGTTACCGTACCCTTTCTTAAACATTTCTTAATTGTATCTACGGAGATCTCTTCTCCACCCAGATAAGCTTCCATGGCCGCATCATCCATCTCTACCGCAGCCTCAACAAGCTTAACACGATATTCTTCAGCCTGCTCTTTCATATCCGCGGGGATTTCAGTATAATTATACTTAGCACCTAAAGACTCATCTTCCCAAACAATAGCTCTCATTTTAACCAAGTCGATTACTCCGACAAATACATCCTCAGAACCGATCGGAAGCTGAATAACCACAGGGGAAGCCCCAAGCCTATCAACCATCATATCAACACAACGATAAAAATTTGCGCCCGTTCTATCCATTTTGTTAACAAAACACATACGCGGAACACTATATTTATCCGCCTGACGCCATACAGTTTCAGACTGCGGCTCAACACCGGCCACTCCATCAAATACTGCTACCGCTCCATCAAGAACCCTCAAAGATCTTTCTACTTCAATAGTAAAATCTACGTGCCCAGGTGTATCAATAATATTAATTCTATACTTGGTTTTATCTTGCTCATCATCTTTCTGCCAAAAACAAGTAGTAGCCGCTGAAGTGATCGTGATCCCTCTTTCCTGCTCCTGCTCCATCCAATCCATCGTAGCTGCACCCTCATGCACCTCACCAATTTTATGCGACTTACCAGTATAATACAACACTCTCTCAGTGGTTGTGGTTTTTCCGGCGTCAATATGAGCCATTATCCCAATATTTCTGTAATTCTTAATTTCAGTATTCGAACTCATATATTCCGCCCCTTCCTAATTACCATCTATAATGAGCAAACGCCCTGTTTGCTTCAGCCATTCTATGCGTATCTTCTCTCTTTTTATAAGCAGCACCACGCTGATTTATTGCATCTAGAAGCTCGGCCGCAAGCCTTGTAGCCATTGTTCTTTCACTTTTTCTCTGCCTTGCAGCATTGATGATCCATCTCATAGCCAAAGCTGATTGTCTATTCTTCCTTACTTCAACAGGGACTTGGTAAGTTGCACCTCCAACCCTTCTAGACCTAACTTCAAGTAAAGGCTTTACATTTTCCAACCCTTTCTCAAAAGCTTCCGCAGGCTCAAGACTTAACTTTCCCGCTATCGACTCGACCGCTTCATAAAATATCTTTTCTGCTACAGATCTTTTGCCATCACACATCATGTTGTTTATAAACTTAGTAATAACAACACTACCGTATTTTGCATCCGGATTCACTACTCTTTGCTCTGCTGTTCTTCTACGCGACATATTTTCCTCTAACTATTTTGGTCTCTTCGCACCATATTTTGACCTAGCTTGCTTACGATTCTTAACACCTTGAGTATCAAGAACTCCACGAAGCGTATGATATCTAACACCTGGTAAATCTTTAACCCTTCCACCGCGAATCAATATTACCGAGTGCTCTTGAAGGTTGTGCCCCTCTCCCGGAATATAGCTAGTAACCTCAAAACCATTTGTTAGTCTTACCCTGCACACTTTTCTAAGCGCTGAGTTTGGTTTTTTAGGAGTAGTTGTATACACCCTTGTACACACACCTCTCCTTTGCGGACATCTCTCTAAAGCAGGAACCTTTGTTTTAACTGACTTATCAGTCCTTGGTTTCCTAATCAATTGGTTTATTGTTGGCATCTTACATCATCTCCATGCACAATATAATCTGATTATACTACTTAAATATATAAGTTAGTTGACGGATAATATTTATAACCATGCTTAGAGTCAAGACTTTTTTGAATGTTTACAAATTATTTAACAACTATTCCAACCTAAAGTGAGTTATTGCAATTTTAGTATAATGTTTATAATCTCTTATAAGATATTATTACTTATAGAGAATCTTATGAATGATTGCTGCACGATTACAATTTCACAACAAAAAGGCGGTAGCGGCAAAACTACTATAGCAGCACATCTTGCAGTAAGCTTAAGCCAAATGAATAAAAGGGTTGCGGTAATTGATATCGATCCACAGGGAAGCTTAAGCCGCTGGCATAGCATAAGGCAAGAAAGATACGGCGACGGGTTTACAGGTATTAATCTTATCTCCAAAGCTGGGTGGAAAGTTCAAAATGAAATCTTTTCTCTTAAAACGAAATACGATTATATTATAATAGATAGCCCTCCTCACAATGAAACAGATGCAAAAACAGCAATACGCACTTCAGACTTAGTTATTATACCTATGCAGCCAAGCCCTACCGATTTATGGGCAACGGATAACACCACTTCGTTTTGTAAACAAAATAATATTCCTTATCAAATATTATTAAACCGTGTTCCACCCAATTCTAAGATTTTACCGACTTTAACTAAAAATTTAGAAAACATTCTAAAAACCACCATTGGAAATAGAGTGGCATTCTCCTCCTCATTCTTAGACGGCAAATGTATTACGGAAACCCAACCGAACTCACCGGCCGCTAAAGAGATTAAGGAATTGGTAAATGAAATCATTACAGCCATTAAAATAATAAAATCAGGTCAAGTTGCGGTATAATCGATTCTTTAAACATATTTATCCTTTTGGTAATTAAAGAACAAAATTCTAAAACTTGATTATAAACAAATATTATTTATAATTATTTAATTCACACATCTTTTCTAAAGCCTGAATTTGTAATAGGCTATTAAATAGAAATTTATGTATAAAGTTTTAAGCAATTATATTTATGCTTAAAAATTTTAATAGAAATTCAAGGGGCATTGGAAGCACATGAGAATAAAAGTGACAAAACCTATTGTATTAGTCGGCATAATGGGAAGTGGTAAAAGCACTATCGGTAAAAAGCTGGCTAAAAAGCTACATATGCAATTTTATGATAGTGATCAAGTAATTGAAGAACGCGAAGGATTAAAAATAGTTGATATTTATGATTACCGCGGTGAAGAATACTTTAAAAAACAGGAAGAAAGTATAATAAAGGAAGTATTAAGATACGGAACTATCATTCTTTCTACCGGAGGAGGAAGCTTCGCCAATGAAGAAGTAAGAAATCTAATTAAAGAGAAGGCAATTTCTATTTGGCTTTATTCAGATATAGATACCATCTACGAAAGAATCTCGCGAAGAAATACGAGACCCGGATTAAACGGCGAGAATAAACTGGAAGTGCTTGAAAGCCTTATTGAACAACAATACCCTCTTCTTGAGCAAGCAGATATTAAAATAAATAGCGGAAATGCGGATGCGCATTATATAGTGGATAATATTTTAGTAAAACTTAAAGAACTTTGCTAAGTTATAATATTTATAATATATAATTATTGTTATTTCTTTGACCTTAAAAGTTGTTAAGCTACTTTATTCTTTCAACTTAACAATTTTTTAAGGTATAAAAATAAGTAAATAGCTATAAAGTATAAGTCTAAATTTTTTGTATATAAATTAATTACCTTCCTACTTATAAGTTTAAGTATCAGCTTCTATTCTAATTTTAAACCCTAAACCTTTTATTATAGCTCCAATAATGTCCAGCTTCGGATTTGCAGTGGGACATAATGCTTTATGTAAGCTTTGCCTATTAAGTTTAGTTTTCTCAGATAATTCCGCTATTCCCCCATGCACTACGGCTACCTCCCTTAAAGCGCGCAGAAAAATTGCCTTATCCCTATCTTCAATAAACTCTTCAAGTGCCGTTTCCAGATGCTGCTGTGCTTCCTTTTCCAACATAAGCCTTTCCAATAAAAGCTCATCATATTCGCGATAATAACTATAACCTTTCCTTTTAGTGTGCTCAGCCATATATTCCTTAGCTTGCTCAATAATACTTTCTTTCCTGGATAACTCTCCGCCGTAAAGTAGCAAAATAGTATCATTTTCTAAGTTGGTATAATAGATATAATACCCTTCTCCATAATTTATTTTAAGCTCAAATAGCCCGTTACCCAAATCTTTAAGATCTTTACACTTTTTGAATTTTACCCGATCCAATTTTCTTAAAATTTTAATTCTGGCTTTTATATCTTCGAGGCCTTCCAACCAATCAGTAATGAACTCTTTCTCATCTTTACCATAGATCTTAATAGTTCTTATACTTACTTTATCCATATACAAACCTCCAAATACACTAACCAAACTTTAGGTTGAGGAAGTGAAATAGTCAATAGTAATAAAATTAAGCAATCTTTTTTCTTTATTTTTAAAATACTTAAGAGTTATTTGCATTAATTTACTAATAATAAATCTTTAATAACGGCAACTAATGGCTCTTCTGGATTAAAATATTTATTTGTTATTATTTAACTATAAAAAAATTAAGTAAAATATGTAAAGTTTGTACCCCAAGCCTAACTCTAAGGTCATAGTATTAAAGCAACAATAAAAGCAGTTATATAAATTTACCAAATAAAAAAAGTGATATATAAAAAACATACCACCTGTACCGGTAGACTCTGAATCATAAAAATTTTAGTAATTAACAAAAGATTGCCGGCAGCATTAATAATAATGTTTTTTCCCTAATGGGTTATTAAAATATAACCCTAATATATGACTGGTTAGCTGTGAATAATAGATCTTTTGCTATTTCAATTTCTTCAGTTCTAAGTAACCCCAGTCCTTGGCTTCCAACAAAGCCTAAAGTTTGGCCAACTTTTTTCTCTCCTAAATATATATTTGTTTTAGGCTCCAATTGCTCCCCATCAATAACCTCAATTCTATATATGTTCTTTCTTACTACTCCTCTATAATGAGTTCTAGCTGTCACTTCCTGCCCGACATAGCAGCCTTTTTTATAATCAATTGCATTTAATTCATCTAAATGTAATTCCAAAGGGAAATAAGTACCTGAGTCAAGATCACTAACCATGTCTGGGATTAGTAGCTCCATTCTTTTTAAGTCATACTTCCTAATATCCAGAGGAGCGCCGATAAGCGAAATGGAAGGATTAATAATTGCCCTAAAACCTAATTCCGCATTCCTCGGATCCTGTAAAAAAAGATTGTTAAGCTTAGAAAAGCTGGCATAAATTTTATGGTCAATTAGCCGACTTATATTAATATCCGATCGTAATTTATAAACATTAAATTTCTTTACAATTTCTTCAACAAAAGGTTTCGGGCAATCAAGTAAATAGCTATTATCTCTTTCAATTATAAAAAAATCATATAAAAGCTTACCTTGCGGTGTTAGCATCAAAGCATAAATATAAGAATCAAGGTTAATCTTACCGATATCATTGGAAATAATACCTTGTAAAAACTTTCCCCTGTCAGTGCCTGAAATAGCAATTACTTCTCTATTCTCTAATAAAAAATATTCCATTAATTGCTGCCTCAATCTCAAATGAATCTATTTATAACAAAATCCCGGCTAATATTAAATTTATTTATTTAATATTTTAGTAAATCGGGAATCTTTCACATAAATTTTTAACTCGGATCCTTGTTTTTTGCTCTATATCAGAATTATCTTCAGGGTTGCTTTTTAACCCGTCAAGCACGTCTGCAATCATGTTACCTATCTCTTTAAATTCAATTTTACCGAATCCTCTGGTAGTGCCTGCAGGGGTACCTAGCCTTATTCCGGAAGTAATGGTAGGTTTTTCAGTATCAAAAGGGATTGAGTTTTTATTGCAGGTAAGATGCGCCCGTTCCAAACTGGCATCAGCCGCTTTACCGGTAAGTTTTTGCGGTCTCAAATCAACTAATAATAGATGGCAATCAGTACCCCCGGTAAAAATAGAATATTCTCTTTCAACTAATATTTCTGCAAGTGTTTCTGCATTATCTACAACGTTTTGCATATAATTCTTATACTCAGGTTTTAATGCTTCCCCGAAAGCCACTGCTTTCGCAGCAATTACATGCATAAGAGGCCCTCCTTGAATTCCAGGAAAAACTGCCGAATTAATTTTTTTAGCGATTTCTTCATAATTAGTTAAGATTAGCCCGCCTCGAGGTCCTCTTAAAGTTTTATGGGTTGTGGTGGTTACAATATGGGCAAATTCAGCCGGATTTGTATAGAGGTCTGCTGCTACTTGACCGGCAAAATGCGCCATATCAACTAATAAGTATGCATTTACTTTATCAGCAATCTCTCGACATTTTTTAAAATCAATAAATCTTGGATAAGCGGAGCAACCTGCAATAATTAATTTGGGTTTATGCTCCTTTGCCAAGTCTAACATTTTGTCGTAATCTATGTAGCCCGTCTCTTTCACTACATCATAAAAATAAGATTCAAACCATTTTCCGGAAATATTTACTTTTGATCCATGCGTTAAATGTCCTCCGGAATCTAAAGATAATCCCAGTATTTTATCTTTTGGCTCCAATAGTGCACAAAACACGGCCTGGTTAGCTTGAGAACCTGAATGCGGTTGCACGTTTGCGAACTCTACATCAAATAATTTTTTAGCTCTTTCAATAGCTAGCTTTTCAATCTCATCGACAAATTCACAGCCGCCATAGTAACGTCTTCCCGGATAGCCTTCGGCATATTTATTTGTGAGTATTGAACCTTGTGCCTCTAATACTGCACGGCTAACAATATTTTCTGAAGCAATAAGTTCAATTGAATCTTGTTGCCTTTTAAGTTCTTTATTAATAAATGAAGCAATCTCTGGATCGCAACTCTCTAATGGTTGTTTGAAAAAATTATTAAGAAAATTAAGGGATAAATCTTTAGGCATATCAGCCTCACTAAATTATTTTTTGTGAGTTTAATAATATTTCTTTAAAAGACAATCAAAGATCTATTAGTTTTTGCACTCTTTCTTTATGCCTGCCCTGTAAAAATTCCGTGGAAAGAAAAACATCTACCATTTCAAGTACATCCTTTTCCTGTAAAAACCTAGCTCCAAGCACCAAAACATTAGCATCATTGTGCTCACGAGCAAGTTTTACATATGAAGCATTATGGCATAGTGCAGCTCTTATTTTTGGGTTTCGATTGGCAGCAATCGACATACCTATTCCGCTTCCACAAACTAATATTCCGATTCCTCCCTCACAGGCGGCAACATTATCGCTCAACATTTTGGCAAAGTCAGGGTAATCTACGGATTGATTACTATTAGTACCCAAATCAATTAGCTTATATGTTTTGCCACTAAGATGTTCAGCTATCTTCTCTTTTAAGCTAAACCCTGCGTGATCCGCACCCAAATATATTTTTTGCATAACAATCATCCTATAATTTCTTCTTGGTAGACTCCCCAAAGATTAATTTTTTTAATCCAGCCTGTATATTCTTCAATTTTAATTTTACACCATTCTCTATCACATTTCTTAATATTCCCAATTACCCCAAATTCAACTTTTACAATAGGATGTGAGTTCTCATCCGGATATCTAAGTAAAATCATTTCTTGTTGCTTTAGCTTATATTTATCCAAGTTTAATTCAAATTTATTTCCTATAATGACCACGTTTCTACGACCGGTAATTAAATTCTCGTTAATCCAGCCTTCTGTTCCATCAATATCTTTTAGTTTTCTCCAATTTTCAAACTCAGCCACTACTTCCATCGGATATCCTTTTTTCAAATACGTCCATTTGATGGCATTCTTTATCCCTGCACCGTTTCTTAAATTAGATTTATTCGACTTCAAAACCACAAAACGCGGCAGCGGTAAACCGGTTTCTTTTCCGACCTCTCTTGCCAACACATTCAGGGGCAGCAAACCGGCTAATAAGCAAATAATTAAGAGTCTTTTCATTTCTTACTGTAACGTTCTTTAATTTTAGCTGCTATTTCCTCTGATACGAAACCCTTAAGGTTGCCTCCCAGCCTTGCTATCTCATTTACAAAGCTTGATGAAATAAAATGGCCGTTTTCGGTAGCAGGTAAGAAAACTGTTTCAATATCAGGCGATAATTTATGGTTTATATAGGACATTTGAAACTCATATTCAAAATCAGCCAAGGCTCTTAGCCCGCGAACTATAATCCTTGCTCCCTCAGCCTTAATAAAATCAACTAATAAACCTTTGAATGCTTTAGCCTTGACATTCTCAAGTTTCAGCCTCTTTAGCTCATAATTCAACATATCCACCCTTTCTTCAAATGAGAAATGAGTAATTTTTTTGCTATCCTGTGCAACAGCGACTATTACACCTTCAAAAACTTTGGCTGATCTTGCAATAATATCCAAATGCCCTAAAGTTACAGGGTCAAATGTGCCCGGATAAATAGCAATTTTGTTATTGTCCATTCTCTTATGGTTTTATTTATCTATATATTTGAATATACGGGGTTTTTATTATCTTTACAAGGCAGGCAATACATGTTGCAGTGCTATATTATATAATAAGTTTTCTCTTTTATGAAGATTATAAAAACAGACAAGCTCATAAGCAGATAAATAAACTAATTATTCACGGTAATTTTTCGTGAATTTTCATTTTCAGCAAACTCAATAAATATTTCAATTTTATTTTTTGGTAATATCTCTTCTATAATTTCCGGCCATTCAATAATTGCCAGCTCATTAAAAGCATCTTCGATACCAAGTTCATATACTTCTTCCGCCGTTTTCAATCTATATAAGTCAAAATGCCAAATTTTAAAATTTGGAGCGTTATATAAGTGTACTAAATTAAAAGTAGGGCTAGTAATTTCTAAAGTTTGATTTTGAACGATATGTCTTATTAAGCTTCTTGATAGAGTAGTTTTTCCGGCTCCCAAATCGCCCTTTAAGCAAACCGCCATTCCGGCTTCCAATTTTTGAGCAATCTTTGCAGCAAACTTATCCAGCTCTTCTAAACTATTTACTATAACTTGCATTATTTTTTCGTATTTTTTTCAATTATGCTATCTATGGTTTCTCCCTTCTCCTTTTTACTAAATACTGAAGATAAGAAGTTCATTATAGAATTTGATTTCTTTTCATTACCGGTATTCTCAACTTTTTTCCAAATAGTTCCATGACTTTTTTCTACATTTTTTTTCATAAAGCCTCTCCAGATCTCAGCAGGCAGTCCCCCGCCCATCACTCTTTTCATGGAGGTATTATCATCATTACCTACCCACACGCCAACCGTCAGATAATCGGTAAATCCGATAAAGCATGCGTCCCGATAATCTTGCGTAGTACCGGTTTTACCGAATACTTCAGTTCCTGCCAGATGAGCTTTTTTACCGGTTCCGTTTTGAATTACTTTAGCAAGCATATGTTTAATTTGCTGATTAGCTGAGTCTGATATAACTTTTTTATATGAATTATTTTTATTTAAATATAAGATTTTTCCGCTTCTATCAGTAATCTTTAGTACTGCATAGGGTTTAATGTTATATCCCCCGTTTGCTACTACCGAATATGAGCCTGATAGATCAAGCAAAGAAGTTACTTCCGAGCCCAAAGCGATACTCGGTAGGTTTTTCATCTTATCTTTTATACCGAGCTTGCTTGCGGTATTTATAACTTTTTCTCTACCCAAATTCTCTGACAATTTTACCGCAACCGTATTAATAGATTTAGCAAAGGCTTCTTCTAAAACAACTTCACCTAAGTATTGCCGGTTAAAATTTCTCGGCGACCATTTATTTATTTTAATTGGTGAATCAATTACTATGCTTTCTTTACTATACCCGTTTTCTAAAGCCGTAAGATAAACAAAAAGCTTAAATGCCGAACCGGGTTGCCTTTTAGCACTTGTAGCTCGGTTGAATTGGCTTTTGTTATATGAGACTCCGCCAACCAAGGCAACAATCTCCCCTCGCCTATTTATGGCTACTGCTGCAGCTTCGGAAGCATTGAATTTGCTTTTAGCATTTTTCATATTTTCCAATATTGTTTCTTCCAGCTTTTTTTGTAAATTTAAATCTAAAGTTGTATAGATTTTTATATCCTGATTATTAGCAGTAATATAGAGAGGTAACTGTTCAATCACATAATCGGAGAAATAAGGATTTTGTAAAGCACCTCTGGAATTACCTCGCTCCATAATTAAAGGAGGAATAGCTTTCTTTATATCCGTATGAGTAATATAATTTTCTTCTTCCATAGCGGATAATACTTGTTTTGCACGTTTTATTGATAGCTCATGGTTATTAGCAGGCGCGTATTTGCTCGGCGCTTTAAGCATACCGGCCAATATCGCAGCTTCATACAAACTGACTTTTTCTATATATTTACCAAAATAAAATTTTGCTGCCGCATCAACCCCGAAGTTTCCTTTACCTAAATAAACCCTGTTCAGGTAAATACGTATTATCTCTTTCTTGCTATATTTTTTTTCCAGCTTAATTGCAATCAACGCTTCCTGGATTTTACGTTTAAAAGTTTTTTCAGGGGTTAGAAAAGCAATTTTTGCTAGCTGCTGGGTAATGGTGCTTCCTCCTTGTACAACTTTTCCGGCCTTCTTATTTCTATAAACTGCACGTATTATTCCCCAAATATCTACCCCATTATGATCAAAAAACCTTCTGTCTTCGATTGCTACCACAGCTTGAATTAATGTTTTTGGGATTTGCTCGAATTTTAAATCCCTTCCCTGCAAATCTCCGTAGTTAGCTAAAATCCGGCCATTTCTATCCAATACCGTAAAACTCGGCTGTTTTTTAAATTCATAAACTTGCGCTATATTAGGCAAATCCGAAGAATAGTAGGCAATTATTAAAAAAGTCAAAGAAGCACATATTAGAGAAATAACAAAGCCCACTTTTAAAAGAAGAACTACAGCTCTTTTTCTAATACTCTTTTTGCCGGAGGCTTTCTTTTTATATGGCTTTTTCTTTTTAGTCATTTTTATGAGGAATCTATGCTACTTTCTTATGTGCTTTTTTATACTTATTAATTCTATCTTCAATTTCGCCTCTGAAATGTCTGATCAATCCCTGAATCGGCCAAGCAGCGGCATCCCCAAGTGCACAAATCGTATGACCTTCAATCTGCTTGGTTAAATCAAATAATTTGTCTATTTCTTCAATATCAGCTTCACCCTTAACAAACCTTTTCATAATTCTATAAAGCCATCCGGTTCCTTCGCGACAAGGCGTACATTGCCCGCATGATTCATGCATATAAAACTTCGATAACCTGGCAATTGCCGCGATTATATCGGTTGATTTATCCATTACTATTACGGCCGCAGTTCCAAGCCCGCTATTTACCGCTCTCAAACTGTCAAAATCCATTAACACTTCATCACAAATATTTTTTGGCAGCAGCGGAACCGATGACCCGCCCGGAATTATTGCAAGCAGATTATCCCATCCGCCTCTTACTCCGCCAGCATGCTTTTCTATCAATTCTTTAAGCGGTATTGACATAGCTTCTTCAACATTACACGGCTTATTTACATGGCCTGAAATACAAAATACTTTAGTGCCTGCATTATTGGGCTTTCCTATCGAAGTAAACCATGAAGCACCTCTTCTCAAAATAGTCGGAACCACGGCAATGGTTTCAACGTTATTTACCGTGCTCGGGCACCCGTATAAACCGACCGCTGCGGGGAATGAAGGAGGCTTAAGCCTCGGCATCCCCTTTCTTCCCTCTAAGCTATTAAGTAATGCAGTTTCTTCACCACATATATAAGCTCCCGCTCCTCTATGTAAAATAACATCAAAGTCATACCCTATACCGCAAGCATTTTTGCCGATTAACCCGGCTTCATACGCCTCATCTATAGCTTGCTGCAAAACTACCGCTTCATTATAATACTCACCACGAATATAGATAAATGCAGCTTTAGCTCTAATTGCAAAGCCTGATATTAAACAACCCTCAATCAACTTATGAGGTTCATTACGTATAATATCTCTATCCTTGCAGGTTCCCGGCTCACTTTCATCAGCATTAACCACCAGATAAGAAGGCCTGCCGTCCGGAGTAGACTTAGGCATAAAAGACCATTTTACTCCCGTGGAGAAACCTGCACCACCTCTCCCTCTGAGCCCTGAGAGTTTAACTTCATCAATAATTTGCTCCGGGGTACTCTGTAAAATTTTCTTGGTATTATCCCAATCGCCTCTTTTTTTAGCTTCTTTTAAAGTAAAGGAGGACTCTCCGTAAAGGTTGGTAAATATGCGATCTTTTTCCTGCAACATTTGTAGATGTATGATTTTTATAACCTAATATTTTTTGTACACCAATTAAACTATTATATCAATCTGATTGAGGTGCAGCTTCTTTATTTTCCACTTTTAAATCTTTCATTGCTTCTTCAAGTTCAAAAAATGTCGGCTGATAAACCCCAGGCACGTTACCTCTGCCGATCTCTACCGAAATTTGTGGGGCATTCCCCTTTAGATGTGCAATAATTGTATCTCTGATAATAAATAAAAATTGCAGATCCTGCATATGAATTGCCTTAGCTTTATTCGACATAGGGCCGACAATACAATAAGCTAAAAACACTCCTAAAAATGTTCCGACCAACGCACTACCGATCATCATCCCGAGCACAGAAGGCGGTTGATCAATAGAAGCCATAGTTTTTATAACCCCAAGTACCGCAGCTACGATTCCGATCGCCGGCAACGCGTCTGACATGGTTTGTAATGCATCTGAACCCGCCGTAACCTCATGAGCATATTTATCCAATTGCCTTTGCATGTTATCTTCAATTTGGTAGGGGTCTTCAAGACTCATGGTGACTATCCTTAAAGTATCACATATAAAACTGATAACAAACTTATCAGCTAATATTTTAGGAAATTGACTAAATATAGAGCTCTCACTCGGCTTTTCAATATGCTCTTCAATTACTAATATTCCTTTAGTTTTAATTGTTTTTGTAATCAAAAAGAGTAAGCATAAAAGATCTTGGTAATCTTTCTTAGACCATTTAGTACCTTTAAAGCACTTAACAACATCGGATAAACATTTTTTTAAAGTGCTGGTTTTATTGCCTACAATTGTTGCACCGACTGCAGCGCCACCGATTACTAACATCTCAAACGGTAATGCCTCAAGAATAACTCCTATACTACCGCCATGCAAAGCATATCCGCCGAATACCGCTCCGAGTATGATTATTATCCCTACTATTAAAAGCATTTTTTCTCCCCCCAAACACATTTACTATTTAAAAATGTTGCTTTGCTCGTTTTTTCATTTAAAAATATATTCTTATTTAAGACTTTACTAAACAAGCATAGTTGTCAAGAGTGTAGTCATGATTATCGCATATATAAATATTAATAACACATTGAATAAAGTAGAATTAGAACCGGGCAACACTATACCTGTAGGTTGTGTTTGGCTTGATCTTTTAGAACCTACTATTGAAGAAGAAAAATTTATTGAGAAATCATTAAATATTGATGCTCCGACTCGTGAGGAGATGAATAAATTTGAGGTAATGAGTCCTTTTTATAAAGAGGGAGATGCTTATTATATGACCGTGACTGCTCTTCACAAAGCTGAATCCGAATATCCCGATGCTACGGCCATCACATTTATTATAACTCCGAATTATTTAGTTACTCTAAGATATCATAGGCCACGACCGTTTAATAATTTTGCCGCACGCGCAATGAGGCAACCTGAGATTTGTTCTTCTCCTGAAATTGTTCTTGAAGGATTAATTGATTCATTAATTGATAGAATAGCAGATGCGCTTGAAAAATCCGGAAATGAGCTTGATAGTATTTTAAAAAGTATTTTTGAAAAGAAAGTAGTAAAGGGTAATAATCAAATTAAAGATAATTCTAAATTTTATTATAACAATGTTATAAAGAAAGTCGGGCGCACCGGTAACGTAATTTCTAAGAATCGTGAAAGCTTACTTAGTATTAATCGTATGCTTATTTTTTATAGTCAGATTGATACTTTAAAGAATCCGAGCCGGAAAGAAACGCGTGCTAAGTTTAAAACTATTACCAGAGAGGTTATATCCCTTACCGAGTATGCTAATTTCCTTTCACAAAGAATAAGCTTTTTACTGGATGCTACACTCGGAATGCTTAGCGTTGAACAAAATTCGATAATTAAAGTATTCACAGTTGCAGCTGCCGTATTTATGCCGCCAACCTTAATTGCAAGTATTTATGGTATGAATTTTCATAATATGCCTGAATTGGATTGGACCTATGGCTACCCGATAGCAATTTTATTTATAATCATTTCTGCTATTGCCCCTTATTATTATTTTAAAAAGAAAGGTTGGTTATAGTTCAAAAAGCAACTATTCACATAATTTTTTGTAACTCCCTAATAAATCTCTATAGGTGAGGATCAGATTATGCATTGGGGATTTCATTAAACTCAAACCATTGTTGAACTCCACTAAACTCATTTTAAATTTAGTTCTTCTAGACCACCCATGCTTGACAATTTCTTTGGTAGTCTTCATTGATTTTAAAAATACCCTCTATGTGTGAGCCAAAATTGTGCTTTACTTATGATTAATAAGAAGAAGTTTAGAATTTTTCTCATCAAACAAAGCAA
This sequence comes from endosymbiont of Acanthamoeba sp. UWC8, assembly GCF_000730245.1. Classification (NCBI taxonomy): domain Bacteria; kingdom Pseudomonadati; phylum Pseudomonadota; class Alphaproteobacteria; order Holosporales; family Holosporaceae; species endosymbiont of Acanthamoeba sp. UWC8. The sequence continues at coordinate 1,244,588 of NZ_CP004403.1, forward strand.
AATAATAAACAGTATGCTTATTAGGTATGTTAGGTTTTAAGGTTTGAGATATTAGACACTACGTTTTTAATCCGCCTGAAGGTATTCTCAATATGAGCTTGCCTAAGTGTGTCTAGTGGAATGATATTTGAAATGGCATATATAATGTGATCGGTTATTGTTTGTTTATTTATAACAGTACTTATCATTTTCACTTTAGAAAAATAATTTTTCAATAACTAAAATTCTTTAAAATCTTTAACCTTTTTGAAAAAAGGTCGGAAGCTCGGAAAAAATGCTGTGTTCTCTAGTTGTCTCATCTAAACTTCAATTAAGAACTATTCTATATTTTGTGTTCGCGTGGCAATTCATAAATGAATATTTTTATTTCGACTATAGGTGCCTTGCTCGCATTAAATAAAAATATACAACATTAGCTATCACAAAAATATTATCTATATTCTTTTAATAAAAAACCTCCTAAAGTTTACCTTTAAGAGGTTTTAAAAATTGACTTGTTATATAGCTTTAGTAAAAAGCTTTATATAAGAGTGTAAGCTTAGCTTGCGACTTGAATAGTAGAAGCTTGTAAACTTGCTTTTCCTTCTTGCTCAGTTCTTGCAATACTAAGAGCAATTTTAGCTTTTACTTCTGCATGAAGATTTAAGGTAACCTCATAAACTCCAATTTCTTTAAACTTAGAAGTAATTACGACACTATCCGGCGAAATCACAATTTCCGATACAACTTTTACTGCATTAACTATGTCTCTGGCAGTAACAGAACCATATAGCCTTCCGTCTTCCGCAGCTTGCCTAACAATAACTACCCCAACCCCGACAAGCTTTTGAGATAATTCTTCAGCAGCTTCCTGTTTCTTTAAGTTCTCTGCTTCAATAGTTGCTCTTTGCTGTTCAACGTAGGCAATATTATCTTTTGTAGCTCTGATTGCTTTTTTGCGTGGAAGGAGATAATTTCTGCCGAAACCATCAGCAACGTTTACTATTTCCCCTATTTTTCCAAGCTTATCTACTGATTCAATTAAAATAACTTGCATGTTTTATCTCTGAACTTAAATGGTTGTGAATGGTAATAATGCGATATTTCTTGCTCTTTTAATCGCATTCTTTAATTCTCTTTGCTTTTTAGCAGAAACTGAAGAAATCCTACTTGGTAAAATCCTACCCTTTTCTGAAATAAATTTTTTAAGCAACTGAATGTTTTTGTAATCAATTTCTGGTGCATCTTTACCGCTTAATGGGCAACGCGAACCTTTTTTACTATATTGCTTTCTATTAAAAAGCACTGAATTTGAAATAATATTATTTTCAGACATACAAACCTTTTTTATTTAAATTTATACTTCGGCCGCTTCACCAAAGCTACCGATATCAGAAGGAGCTTGCATCATAGGCGTCGGTGCATCGTCAATTTTATCAACTTTAATATTAGAGAACATTATAACATTTTCATCAATTTTATAATTTCGTTCTAATTCCTTAATTACATCCGAAGAAGCTGACAACCCGAGATAAACGTAATGACCTTTTTTATTTTTTTTCACAATGTATGCAAGCTGCCTTACTCTCCAATATTCTTTCTTTATAAGAGTAGCGCCTAAGTTTGTAGCAATATCAATAAACTTGCCAGCAATTTTGTGAACATCAGCCTCGGAAATATCCTGCCTTAATATAAAAATTGAATCGTAAAACGCCATTTTTGTCATTTTTATCTCGTACTCCTTGAGCAAATATGCTTTTTATAAATAATTCTTAGAAGGTGCATATTAAGAGAAATATTTATTTTTGCAAGCTTTTATTAATGCTTATGATAAAAGAAAGAATCATTGCTAACAACAAATATTTACAAATCAATTACCATACCGTCGTATGCAGGAATTATATGTTTAGGCAATATTCGCTTCAATTCATCATATTCCATGGTATGCGCCATATGCGTCAGAACGGTAAGCTTCGGGTTTACTCTCGCTACCCAATTCAATATAAGCTCCAGATAAGCATGTGAAGGCATCCAATAATAACGCATGCAATCTAAAATCCACACCTCTGTACCTTCCAATAATTTGTAACTCAATTCAGGTATTTTGTTAAGATCAGTAGAATATGTGAGTTTCCCGAATTTAAAGCCTAAGGAATGTATACCGCCATGAATTTGAGGCAAGCTTTGCACCCTTATATCTCCAACCATAAAATTTTCATCTGTTTTTATAATATTCGGAGTTAAGCGAGGAGGATAAAGTGGGCTGAATTGTCTAAATATATAGGGGAATCTCTGCATTAAAAAAGTATGTGTCCTTTCATCCATATATGCAGGGATAGGCTTTTTATCTTTACTTAATAATTTTATATCATCAATTCCTGCGACATGATCCGCATGATCATGAGTGTATAAAACAGCATCAACGTGCTTTATTTTATTATTCAGTGCCTGCTGCCTTAAATCAGTGGAAGTATCTATTAAGATTTTTGTATTGTCTGATTCCACTAATATTGATACGCGCGTGCGGTTATTTTTAGGATTTTCTGATTTGCAGACTACGCATTCACATCCGACTTCAGGCACACCATTTGAACCACCGCATCCTAAAATCGTAAACTTCATATCTCACCTCAGCTTCAATTTAATTTAGCCTTGTTAAACAGCTTGAAAAAATTTTGTGTAGTCTCTTGGCAGAAATGCTCAAAATTCTCCCCCCTTAAATCAGCTAAAAATTCTGCTGTATGCTTAACAAAGCTAGGCTCGTTTCTTTTACCCCTTAGAGGTGTCGGCGCGAGATAAGGTGCATCGGTTTCAACTAAAAGCTTTTCCAGCGGAATCTTTTTAAACAATGAATGCAAATCGTGCGCATTTTTAAAAGTGACAATTCCTGAAGCAGAAATATAAAATCCTAGCTCTAAGCTTTCCATGGCAAGCTTCTCTGAGGAAGTAAAGCAATGTAAAACTGCACTAAAGTCTTTTTGCTTTTTGTATTCTCTTAAAATATTTATAGTATCCGAATCAGCATTTCTAGTATGTATAATAAGAGGCAATCCGGTTTCTTGTGCCGCTAATATATGCTCAACAAATGATTCATGCTGCAAAGCCTTATGCTCGGTATCATAATAGTAATCAAGGCCGGTTTCGCCGATTCCAATTACTTTGCTGTTATTGCATATATCTGCAATTTCATTTGCTTTATAAATCCTAGTATCCTTAATATTCAAAGGATGTGTGCCGACTGAGCAAAAAATAGGAAAGTCATTTTTGGTTAGCTTATGAATTTCTTCCCACTGGTCAAGGTTCGTACAAATAGTCTGCATTGCAATAACACCTGCTAATTTTGCACGCTTAATTACATCTTCAAAATCAGCTTTAAATTCATTAAAATCCAGGTGGCAATGTGTATCAATAAGCATTTATATTTTTTATGAGATTAAATGTATATTGTCATTTATCCTCTTTTTTAGCTTAGGTGCAACTTTAAATTTCACAACTTTCCTAGCCGGGATGGTTGCCTCTTCCATAGTTTTAGGGTTACGCCCCAATCTTTCTTTTTTAGATTTAGAAATAAAAGATCCGAAAAGCCTGATTTTAATTTCATAGTCTTCACAAATTCTGGAAATCAAAAAATTAATCAGCTGATCAACCATCTCAGAAGATTTAGTTATATTAATTCCACTTTCCCTTTTTATAGCTCTGGCTAAAAATTCTCTGGTTATAGTGCTTTTATTTAAACATGAGATCATCTTATTTACTTTCAATAATTAATGTTATATTGAAGTAATTTTACGAACAAAACACTGATAAATCAATTATTTATAAGTTAAAGTTTTATTAAATAAAAACTAAGATCAAAAGAATGCAAAGGCTACCCAAAACCTGACAAACCCAGCACCCAAGCAGCAAAAGGAGTATTTTCATCTTAACTAACTTAAAATATAATAGGTATATATAACTAAAAATATGATCATTGTTGACTTTTTAATATAACTTAATATTGTTATACGGCTATAGATACTCTCGGTACCGGTATTGAAAGAATTAGAGGATAAAATCAAGCAAATAAAACAAAAAGAGGATAGCTCAAATAATCCTGAGAGATTTGATTATTCACGATTATTGGTTGACCTTTTTTCGGGCTTGATTGTTGGAGCATCGCTAGGATATTTCATTGATAAATCCTTAGGAACTTTGCCTCTGACATTGTTTATATTCACTATATTAGGCACTGCCGGCGGTTTCTATAATTTTTATAAGCATTTTAAAAAATTTGAAATTAATAAAAAATAATTGAGAAAATAATGCATAGCCCATTAGAACAGTTTAAAATTCAGGAACTATTTCACTTAGAACTTTTTGGAATAAACGTATCATTTAATAACTCAGCCCTTTTAATGTTAATCACCCTAATAACTTGTGTACTCTTTTTAAGCTTAAGCATAAGAAAGAAAGCGCTCATTCCCGGCCGCTTACAAACTTCGGCAGAAATGCTATATGAGCTCGTTGACGGCATTATAGAAGGCACTACCGGCTCGGAAGGCAAAAAATATATGCCGATTATTTTTACTACCTTTATATTTGTGCTCTTCTGTAATTTACTGGGGATGATTCCTTATAGCTTTACAATTACCAGTCATATTATCGTAACCTTTGCAATAGCTGCCAGCATATTCATAGCTATAACTATCTTAGGTTTTATAAGACACGGGTTCCATTATTTTTCATTATTTTTACCCGAAGGAACCCCTTCTTTACTTGCCCCGCTTATGATATTAATTGAACTTTTCTCCTACCTTTCAAGGCCGGTTAGCTTAGCCGTGAGACTTGCAGCAAATATGACCGCTGGGCACATTGTAATGAAACTCCTTGCCTCCTTTACTATTATGGGTGGGCTTACTTTAGGAATTTTTCCATTTGCGTTCTTGACAATAATGCAAGGATTTGAAATATTCGTCGCTGTACTACAAGCATATATTTTTACAATTTTAAGCTGCGTGTACTTAAATGATGCCATTAACTTACATTAATAAATTTTAGGAGTAGAATATGGAGACTGAAGGAATTAATATCGGATTAAAATATATAGGGGTTGGTTTATCAGCTTTGGGAATGTTAGGTGCGGCGCTTGGTGTTGGTAATATCTTCGTGGGCTTGTTAAACGGTATATCCAGAAATCCTTCCGTAGAGTCTAAACTTACCAGAAGTGCGTTTATCGGAGCTGCTTTATCTGAAGCTATGGGACTATTTGCATTCTTGATCGCATTAATGCTGCTTTTCGTAGTATAAGTATATATCTCGATAAAAAATAGTTTATTTATTGCTAAAGCAGTAATTATTTTGTATAATTTGGTTTTTGGAAAATTTTATGCCTCAGCTTGATATAAGTTCATTTTCATTACAATTATTTTGGCTGGCTGTAATCTTTCCATTGCTTTACTTGTTTATCGCTAAGTTTTTCTTACCGACAATAAGTGAAGTAGTGAAAAATAGAGCATTAAGAGTGAAGATAGATTTAGTTGAGGCTGAAAAAATGATTACAAATCATAAGGCTTTAAAATCCGAAATTGCCGTTACGTTAAGTGAAGCTAGAACTAAGGCTTTAAACTTAAAAGCAGACGTTGTTTTAGATGCTAAAAAAGCGAGCGATAAGGAAATCAAAGAATTTGAAACAGCCCTTGCCGAAAAAACAACTGAAAACCTTAATAAGTTAGAAGTTATAAAACTTCAGTTAAAAAGTGAGCTGCCAGCTGTAGTAAAAGATCTAAGTGAAGAAATTTTTAAAACTGTTCTAGATGAGTTTCATAACAGCTCACAAAAAGTAAATTAAGGTAGATAGTATGTTCAATGAAGGTTTTTGGGTTTTAGCATCTTTTATAATATTTGTTGGCGCCATATTTAAGCCGGTAAAGGCAATTGTATTAAAAACTTTAGATGAGAGAACAGATAAAATTATACATGATTTGAACGAAGCTGCTAAAATTAAAGAAGATGCATTAAACATGCTTCAAGCGATCGAAATTGAACATAATAATATTAAACAAAGCGCCAAAGATATTCTTGATAAAGCTCACCTTGAAGCTAAATCCATATTAGAAGAATCAAAAAAGCAAGCTGAGAAAATTACTCAGAAACGCTTAGAGCTTACTATGCAACGAATTTCCCAACAAGAGCAGCAAATTATCAGAGATATTAAAACTGAAGCAGTCGATTCTGCCCTTGCGATCGTACAACAAATGCTAGTTGAAGACTTAGATAAAAACATTAAATTAGATTTAATTGATGATAGTATAAAATCTCTAAAGAAATTTGTTCATTAAATTATATATATAACTAACATAACTATTTATAAAATCAGGCTGTATTGAATAGCCTACTCCTTGTAAGTTGGATTAAAATAAATATTTGTTCAAATGGCTTTATAACTCTTCAGAATCAAGCAATATAATAAGCAGAGTTATACTGCTTTATAAAATAAATCCGACTATCTCTTTCACTTGATTTATAGTCTTTGCTGCAATTTCATTTGCCTTCTCTTTACCACTTTCAAATACACTTAAGAGATAATCTTCATTTTTAACTAAGTCGTTAATATTCGTTCTAATCGGAGAAAGCTTCTCAATCAAAAGTTCGCTTAATGCATCTTTAAATTTCGCATTATTAAACCCGGAAAGTTTAGCGCTAACTTCCTCAATAGATTTATTTTCTAAAGTGGCATATATGGTTAAGAGATTAGAAATTTCAGGGCGGTTTTCTTTATCATAATAAATTTCCCCTATTGCATCGGTTTTTGCTTTCTTAATTTTTTTGGCAATAGTATCATTATCATCAATTAAATTGATTCTTGCCAGGTCTGATGGGTCGGATTTACTCATTTTCTTAGTTCCGTCCTGCAAACTCATAATACGGGTTGCAATTTTGTGAGTAATCGCATTAGGAAGCTTAAAATACTCGTTCCCGAACCTGCGGTTAAAAGCCCCGGCAATGTCCCGTGCAAGTTCAATATGCTGAATTTGATCATCGCCGACAGGTATGTGTGTTGCATGGTATAATAATATATCAGCAGCCATTAACACCGGATATGAATATAAACCTAAGGAAGCATTTTCTCTATCTTTACCGGCCTTTTCTTTAAACTGAGTCATACGATTTAACCAACCGAGCGGTGTAATGCAGCTAAAAATCCATGCGAGCTCAGCATGAGCACTAACACTCGCCTGATTAAAAATTATTGATTTCTCCGGATCAAGACCACAGGCAAGATATGCAGCAAGATTTGTAAGTAAATTTTGTCTTAACTGTTTGGGATCATGAGGTAGTGTTATAGCATGCTGGTCTACTAAGCAAAAGATACACTCATATTCATTTTGCATTTTCACCCAATTCATAATTGCGCCTAAATAATTGCCAAGGGTAAGATTACCGGTCGGTTGCAATCCTGAAAAAACTCTTTTAGGTGTATGTGTATGCATAAGCTTTAACATTATATTTTTCAAAATTTATAACATTTATTATGCTACAAGCAAGCGGTAACATGCGTTTATAAGTGATAAAGAACAAAACTTAAATACCAAAAAATACAAAATGAATCTTTACTTTGCTAATTTAACTTATTTTTATTTTAAAATTTATAAAAATTCATAACCTGTTGAGCTTAAAAAATTTGCTCTACAAAGGGCTAATTATATGTTAAGTTTATTTGAATTTAATATTCGGGGATTTATATTTTTATCTATGCAGGTTAGAAAATTATTATTAATTTTGTTTATTTTTTATGGCAATACTGCGTTTGCTAGCTCTGAACACACGCCTGAGTTGAAAAATGTTGATTGGTCTTTTGACGGAGCCCAAGGCACTTTTGATCGACAATCGATTCAGAGAGGATTAAAAGTATATAAAGAAGTGTGCTCAGCTTGCCATTCTCTTAAAAGAATTGCTTTTAGGAACCTCACTGACTTGGGTTTTTCGGAAGAAGAAGTTAAAGCGATTGCTGCAGGCTATAATATTCAAGACGGACCTAACCAGGAAGGCGAAATGTTTGAAAGGCCGGGCAGACCTTCAGATTATTTCCCGCCCATCTACCCGAATGAGCAGGCTGCCAGGGCGGTAAACAACGGCGCATTTCCTCCTGATCTGTCTCTTATGGTTAAGGCTAGAGAAGGCGGAGCTGATTACATCTATTCATTATTGACCGGCTATCAGTCAGCGCCTCCGAAAGGAGTTAAGCTTGGTGAAAACATGTATTATAATCCTTATTTTGTAAATGGTAGCGGGCAGATTGCCATGCCGCCTCCCATCACTACCGATAACCAGGTGGAATATACTGATGGCACGATTGCGACTACTGCGCAGATGACCAAAGATGTGGTTAATTTTCTACAATGGGCATCCGAGCCGGAAATGGAAGAGAGAAAAGGCCTGGGGATTAAAGTTATCATCTTCACTTTAGTGTTTACTATATTGTTTTATTATGCCAAAAAACGCATATGGCGCAGAGTTAAATAAACCTATAGGAAATGATCAATTTTATTGCGAATACTTTTAGATTACTTAAAATTCTTCTAATATTGCTTCTTAGCGGGGTTCCTTATTCTCTGCTAAGATTAGTTCTATTAAACAATTTAAGTAGAGAAAGAACTATCCGAAAGATGGGTAACCAAATTAATAATTTTCTCCTTAGAAGCGGCCCTTCCTTTGTAAAACTAGGTCAGACCCTATCGACAAGGCCTGATATTATCGGTGAAAGTTTATCAAACTCTTTGTCAAAACTGCAAGATAAGGTTCCGCCTTTTAACTTTACGAGTGTAGAAAGAACTTTAGAAAAAGAATTTAAAACCTCTCTCGATAACTTATTTAAAGAATTTGATAAAACTCCCGTGGCAGCAGCCTCAATTGCACAAGTTCATAAAGCAGTAACTTTTGATAATGAGCCTGTTGCAGTCAAAATTTTGCGACCGAATATAGAGAAGAAGTTCAATAATGATTTAAAACTTTTTTACTTTATTACTGAGTTTCTATTATTTTTTTTTCCTCCCATTAAAAGCTTTAAACTGGATCAGGTAGTAAAGACCCTTGAGCATTCAGTGAGCATTGAAACGGATTTAAGGATCGAAGGAGCTGCCGCTGACCAACTCCGGGAAAACTTTGCTAATGATGATTCCGTATATATTCCGCAGATGCGATGGGATTTAACTTCTAAAAGAGTGCTAACCCAGGAATGGATAGATGGAATACCGATTAATGAACGCCAAAAATTAATTAAGGCAGGCCATAACTTACAACAAATTGCTAAAAACTTAGCAATTACTTTCTTCAATCAAGCTTACAGAGACGGGTTTTTTCATGCAGATATTCACCCCGGCAATGTAATGATTAATAATGCAGGAAAAATTGTTCTGATTGATTTTGGGATTATGGGAAGTCTGGAAAAAGAAGATAGAGTATTTGTCGCAAAAATATTATACGGCTTTATCACCAGAGATTATAAAGCAGTTTCCGATATACATTTTGAAATGGGCTATGTTCCTCATACGCAATCCCGTGAAATTTTCGCCTTAGCCTGTAGGAGTGTCGGCGAGCCGATAGTAGGCATGCCGGTAAATAAAATATCTATAGGTAAATTATTGAAGCAATTATTTGAAATCAGTAAAAAATTTGATATGAATATCCAGCCGAAGTTTTTACTCCTGCAAAAAACGTTGGTGACTGTTGAAGGAACAGGTCAGTCTTTGTATCCGGAAGTAAATATGTGGCAATTAGCCGAGCCATGGATTAAAGATTGGGCTCGACAAAATTTCGGGATAAAAGCTAGAATTAAAGATACCAAAGCTAATATAATTAAGTTGTCTCATGACTTGCCTAAAGCAGTAGATAAGATGCTAAGTTTTTTTGATAAAATGGAAAAAAATGTTGATACCCAAGGTTTTAAGATAAATAACCGACCGGAACCTAAAGCTATGCCTTTTAGCTCATTAAAAATTATAGCTATATTTATTGTAGGTATGAGCATTGGATTAATGTTTTAAATCTATCTGAATTGATTTAGAATTATTAAAGAATGTTTAATTATACCATACATCTTGAAAACTCATTAAAATGTATTATATTTAGAAATAATGTTTTAATGATTTACTGGATAACGAAGAGGTAAAAATGGATTATACAAAATTGAATCAAGCAGGCTATACTTCTTCCCAAGCTACATATGATATGGGGCTAAGGGATTATATGGTAGCTATATATAAATATATGGCTTTTGCTTTAATCTTAACCGGGGTAGTTGCATTTACGGTCTCTACTTCAGAAGCAATGATGCAAGCGATATTTGGTAGTCCGCTCGTATGGGTGGTAATGCTTGCCCCTATTGGGATTGTATTTTTTTTAAGTGCATCGTTTCAAAGGTTAAGTTTGCAAGCTGTGCAAACAACTTTTTGGGTTTATGCCGCAACTATTGGCTTATCATTGTCTTCAATATTTATGATGTACACCGGAACCAGTATAGCAAGAGTATTTTTCATTACAGCTTCAGTGTTCGGGGCTATGAGCATTTATGGTTATACAACTAAAAAAGATCTTACCAATTTCGGTTCATTTTTAATTATGGGCTTAATTGGAGTTATCATAGCATCAGTTGTAAATATATTTTTAAAAAGCTCTATGATGGAATTTATGCTATCTTTAATCGGTCTTTTCATATTTATCGGTCTTACTGCTTATGACGTACAAAAAATTAAGCATACATACTATGCTGTAGGCGGTAGCGGAGAAATGGCTTCTAAAGTTGCGGTTTACGGAGCATTAAATTTATATATGGACTTTATCAATATATTTCTTCATTTACTCCGTTTCATGGGCGATAGAAGAGAGTAGTACTAATTTTATAATTAGAAGCGAGGGCAACTTAACAGTTGCCCTTTTTTTATTGAAATATTAATCTTATAAATATAATATTTAATATAATTTTTTTAATGGACGAGTGGTTTTGTGAGGGAAAGTTTTGAGTTTGATAAAATTGTTATAGCGATCGCGATTGCGATGTTTACTATAATAATGAGTGCTAATATAGGAAGTATGTTTTATATTCCCCATCCCTTTCCTTTGAAAAAAGGGTTTAAAGTGGATGTGGCGGAAACTACTGCATCGAATACTTCTGCACCACAAGGTTTGCCTATCACTATAGATATGGCTGCTATTATGTCTGCTGCCAACCCCGAAGCAGGCAAGCAAGTGTTTACAAAATGTGCAGTATGCCACACTATTGCAAAAAACGAGGCTAATAAAGTAGGGCCTAATTTATGGGGTATCGTCGGAGCTCCTACCGCAAGGCATACGGAATTCAGCTATTCTTCAGCGATGCAGAACCATTCTAAAGAGGGTGGTAAATGGGGATTTGAAGAGTTATATCGTTACCTCTATGCACCGAAGCAATATATCCCCGGAACAAAAATGGCGTTTGCAGGTATTAAGAATGATAGTGATAGAGCTAATTTGATAGCTTACTTAAGAACCATGTCTGATAGCCCGCTTCCCATTTCAACTTCTTAAATGATATATAGGTTCTTAAAAAAATATGGAATATTTTACTAAAGAGTTTTGGTTTTTATTAACAGGAATATTTATAGTATTAGAAGTAGTTTTAGGCTTTACTATAGTTTGCTTATTTGCGGCGCTATCGTGTTTTACGGTAGGAATAATGGTTACTTTTGATTTGGTTCCAAATGCTATTCAACAATTAGCTTACTTCTTTGGTTTCACTTTTTTATGGACGATAATCGCTTATAAGCCTTTAGTTAACTTAGTTAAAAAAGCGCCTAAAGACTCATATAACAATATTATTGGCGGTATTGCAGAAGTAACGGAGGGAAATTTAATATTCGGTAAAGTAGGGAATGTTAAGTGGTCAGGCACTATTTTTAAAGCCATGCTTGCAATTGATGCAGAGGAAAAAGAAATTTCAGTAGGTAAAAACGTTACAATTGTTGCAGTAAAAGAAAATATCTTTATTGTTAAATAAAAGAATTATAAATTTCAATGAGTTATTAATATGGAATACGGGTTTTTAATCTTCTTATTTGCTCTGTTTCTTATTGCCTGGATGGGAGTAAAGATTGTCCCGCAGCAACAGGCATGGATAATTGAGCGTTTGGGTAAATATAATAAAACTTTAGAACCGGGACTTACGTTAATAATACCATTTATTGATAAAGTAGCTTATAAGCACTCTTTAAAAGAACGAGCCGTTGACGTTCATGAGCAGGCAGCAATTACACAAGATAATGTTACCCTACTGCTTGACGGCGTAGTTTACTTAAAAATCATTAACCCGGTAGATGCTTCTTATGGAGTTGAAAACCCTTATTATGCCGTAGTGCAATTAGCACAGACTTCCATGCGTTCCGCAATCGGAAAAATACATATGGATAAAACCTTTGAAGAGCGTGAAACATTAAACACTCATATTGTACATGCAATCAATGAAGCAGCATCTACCTGGGGCATACAGTGTATGCGCTATGAAATTAAGGATATAAAGCCACCCACTAATGTTGTAAAAGCCATGGAAATGCAAGTGGCGGCCGAAAGACAGAAGCGAGCGGATATTTTAGAATCCGAAGGTAAAAAACAAGCTCAGATAAATATAGCGGAAGCTAATAAACAAGAAGTAGTGCTTGCTTCGGAAGCAGCAACAATTGATCAAATCAACCGTGCAAACGGTGAAGGAGAGGCGATTCAGACGATCGCAAATGCAACTGCTCAGGGTATTGAAAAAGTCGCTCAGGCAATTCAGGCAAACGGTGGCAAAGAAGCGGTAGCTTTACGGGTTGCCGAGCAATATATAAATGCTTTCGGCTCACTTGCTAAAGAATCAAATGCGGTAATTATTCCCGCTAATACCAATGATGCAAGCGGTATGATCGCACAAGCTTTAACAATATTTAATAATATTAGTAGCAAGATTACGGAAAACAAATCCTGACGGGGGATACGGAATGAAAATTTTAACTATGCTTAACACAAAATTTGAGCTGATTAAAAGCACTTTTAATCAAATTAACTTTAAAGAGTTATCTAACCAAGCTGTAACTATTTTTAAAAATAATTTTCAAGATGTTATTAGCAAAAGCAAAAATATAGCCCAAACTAATTTTGACTTAGGGATGTATCATTATCTGCTGGGCAATAGATCAGATGCAATCCTGCGTTTTAATATAGCAAAATTTATTAACCCTAACTATATTGCTTCAGATTACTACATAGGTCGTTGTTACCTGGAAAGCTTTAAACACCAAAAAGCCAGAGTGTACTTCGAAAAGTACCTAAATTCGAAACATCAGGATTTTATAGAAGAAACTCAATATTGTATAAACCTGCTTAATAACAAAGCGGCTGAGATAAGCTCTATACCCAAAAGTATAATCAAAGCAACCTTTGATATAATTGCTCAAGCACTGGATAATAACAAAATTATTATCCAACAGCAGGATATCATTCCTCAGCAAAGTTTATTCTCCAGTACTATACAATTATTAATGGCGAAGAATAAACCATTTGGAAATGATATTTTAGATATTGGCTCCGGCACCGGTATAATGGGTAAATTTTGCCGTGTTCAAAAAATTGCCAATATTATAATGGGGGTAGATATCTCCTCACTTATGGCGAGGCGCGCATCTTATCTTATGCTGGATGATATGAAAGTTTATAATAATGTTAAAGTTATTGATTATGAATCATATTTAAAAGATCCTAATACATTAAATTTTAACTTCGATATTATATTTGCTTCTGATCTTATAACTTATAATTCTAACTTAGACTTTTTCTTTCAAAATATTTACCCTATTGTTAAAGAAGCAGGTTTGCTTGGTATTACCTTTAAAACAACAAATAATAAAGATGTTGAATTTAAACCATTATTTGAGCAGTTTTATTTTTCTTCGGAATATGTTAAAACTATTGCTGATAAGTATAGTTGGAAGCTGGTTAAGGAAGAGAATACAACCTTTTCCAATAACGAGCAAGGTAAGGTTATTATCTTTAGTAAGTAACTAAAAATTAACTATTTATTTACCTTTGTATTCTAATATAGATTTATTAAATATAAATTAGGATATATAAGTATCATGAGAACACATTTTGGTCTTGCTTTGTTATTAGTATTTAATTTTTTATCTTTTAACGCAGATGCTTCCGATGATTTTGAAGAGGACAGCAGCGAAGAAGAAATATATATCAATAACTCAAATAATATAGCTGCACGAGACCCTTTTGAAAAATTTAATCGGGCAATATTTAAGTTTAATAAAGGTTTGGATAATGTAGTTTTAAAACCTGTTTCCCATACTTATAAAATACTTGTTCCTGAGTTCGGAAGGGATAGAGTACATAATTTTCTTCAAAATTTAACTGAGCCGGTAAATTTTATTAATGGCTTATTACAGTTAAACCCTAAAAAATGTACAACTGCTGTTGCCAGGTTTATAACCAATACTTTTTTAGGACTGGGCGGAATTCATGATGTGGCAGGAGAAGCAGGTTTGAAATATTTAAAAACAGGCTTCAGTGAAACTTTAAGTACTTATGGAGCTAAAACTGGATCATATTTGGTGTTACCATTAATTGGAAGCTCTAGTATTAAAGATGCTTTCGGTTTTGCAGCCGATACATTAGCTGATCCTTTTAATTATGCACTCAACAGAAAAGCAGCCTATGCCAGAACCGGTATAGTTACAATTGATAAGAGAAGCTATTTACTGGATACAACCGATTACTTAGAACAATCTTCTATGGATGAATATGTCACTTATAGAAGTTTATATTTTCAAAAAAATCAATAGAAGGTAAGCCATGCGTATTATTAAACATTTCATATTCATAATAATTGTAAGTATTATTTCGACTCATAACCTTATCGCAAATGCAGCAGCTGATAATAATAATAAAAAAGCTTCCGAATTTGTGGATACTAATGCTAAAAGAGTTATCGGGGTGCTGAGTAATACTGATAAAAATACAAAAAAGCTTGAGTTAATTGCACTCTTTTTAGAAGTAACCGATTATGAGTGGATGGCAAAATTCGTCCTCGGCAGATATTGGTCTACACTATCGGCAGCTGAACAAAAAGAATATACAGATGCTTATAAAAACTATTTAGTTTCCATATATGTTCCAAAATATGAAGAATATAATAAGCAAACTTATAATATTTATGCTTCAACTTCACTAGGCAATGAGCAGTATCAAGTTTCAATGAATATTTCCTCTCCTTCCTCTAAAGAAGCTGTACAAATAGAATATAGGCTTAAAGATTACGGAAGCACTTTCAAAATTAGGGATATCGTGGCTGAAGGAGTTAGCTTACTTGCAACTCAAAGAGCAGATTTTTCAACTTTCCTATCTAATAATAATATAAAAGATTTAATTGATAATCTTAAATCAAAATCCAAATAATAATTTCTGAATTAATTAATAATGAGCCATATAAAATATTAATATTCTTAATGGCTCATTATTTTATAAAATATCCGGATTTTCTATATAATACAAAGGCAACTTTCTTAGTATAAAAAATAAATTGAAGCTTTGTTCTTCTCTTAAGTTGAAGAAATTACATTTTCATGTTAGCTTAATTTAGTATAATTGTAAAATTTCATTATGAATAATAGTATTAAAACTTTAGATATTAAATATGATAATCAAATTGTAAAGCTGTTCACTCTAGCTACGCTTTTTTGGTTGATAGTAGGCTTGGCGGCAGGGGTTTATGTTGCTTTAGAGCTTGCATACCCAAGCCTTAATTTTGGGATTCCCTGGTTAAATTTCGGAAGATTACGGCAAGTTCATACTACAGGTGTTTTATTTGCATTTGTGGGCAATGTTCTTTTCGCAACATCTTTATTCATTGTACAAAGAACTTGTCAAGCTAGGCTTGTCGGTAAGAAGCTTGCCTATATTATGTTTGCCGGGTATCAATTTTTCATAATTATAGCTTTATACGGCTATTGCGTAGGGATTACTCAAAGTCGTGAATACGCAGAGCCTGAGTGGTATGCGGATCTTTTACTTCTATTTGTGTGGCTGATATACCTTTATGTATATATAGGAACAGTAGTAAAACGTAAAGAACCTCACATCTATGTAGCAAACTGGTTTTTCATGGCCTATATTATCGTAGTTGCAATGCTCCATATAGGGAACAACTTATCTATTCCGTTATCATTATTCGGTTCGGAAAGTGTATATTTGTTTTCGGGGGTGCAATCCGCTATGATACAGTGGTGGTACGGTCATAGTATGGTAGGGTTTTTACTTACTACGGGTATTATCGGGATGGTTTATTATTTTATTCCTAAAAGAGCAGGACGCCCGATTTATTCTTATCGTCTTTCTATTATGCACTTTTGGGCATTGATATTTTTATATATTTGGGCGGGTGCTCATCATTTACACTTTACGGCGCTCCCTGATTGGGCACAAACTTTAGGAATGGCTATGTCGATTATCTTATGGCTTCCGTCTTGGGGAGGCATGGTGAACAGTATGATGACTCTATCGGGAGCTTGGTATAAATTAAAAGAAGATCCCGTACTTAGGTTTTTTGTAATAGCATTAGCATTCTATGGTATGAGTACTTTTGAAGGCCCTTTAATGGCAATAAAAACAGTAAATGCTCTTAGCCATTATACTGAATGGACAATCGGGCATGTACACTCAGGAACTTTAGGATGGGTTGGTCTAATTAGTTTCGGTGCTTTATATTGTCTTATTCCCGTGCTTTGGAATAGAGAGGAAATGTATTCAGTTAAATTAATGAGTCTCCATCTGTGGCTCGCATGTATCGGAATAATTTTATACATAACTTCTATGTGGGTAGCGGGAATTACCCAAGGTTTGATGTGGAGAAGCTATGATGAAATGGGCTTTTTGAAATATTCATTTATTGAAGTTGTTTCCGTTTTACATCCTTATTATGTAATTAGAGCGCTGGGAGGAATATTCTACTTATTAGGAACCGTGATAATGGTTTATAATGCCTGGATGACTATTACTTCTAAGCAGCGACAAGAAAAGCTTACACCGGCAACAATATAAAAAGTTGATAATATGGCAAATTTACACAGCAAAATAGAAAAAAATGTTTTTATACTTTTATCTCTGGCTTTAATTACTACTATGATTGGGGGCATGGTTGAGATTTTACCTCTTTTTAAAAAAGAAATTGCTATGGAGAGAGTAGAAGGCATGCGCCCGCATACTCCATTAGAGCTGGCAGGATTTAATATTTATAAGCGTGAAGGTTGTTATAATTGCCATAGCCAACAAATTCGTTATTTACGCGACGAAGTGGAAAGATACGGGCATTATTCTTTAGCAGCCGAAAGTATGTATGATTATCCTTTTATTTGGGGATCTAAGCGTACAGGTCCTGATCTTGCACGGGTAGGCGGAAGATATTCCGATGATTGGCATGTTACCCACCTTATCGATCCAAGGAGCTTAGTTCCGGAATCAATTATGCCTAGCTATCCTTTTTTACACACGACAAAGCTTGATTATTCAAAGATAGCTGATGAAATGAAAACTATGAAAATGATCGGGGTTCCTTATACAGATCAAGATATTAAAGATTATGAGAATGATATTAAAATTCAAACCGGTATAATTACTGAAGATAAACAAATTACCGACTTCCAAAGCCGGTATAATAAAGCAGCAGTTCGCAAATTTGATAAAGAAGCGGAAAATATTACTGAACTGGATGCGTTAGTTGCTTACCTCCAAGCGATCGGTAACAAAGTTGACCTAAAAACCAATCAAGGAAGAAACTGGTGATGGCAAAATATATGAATCCGGAAATACTTATTTTAATATTAATGTTATTAAGCTTTATTGGAATAGTAGCATGGGTTTTTCGCCCTCATTCAAAGAAAAAATATGAAGAATATAGCCAAATTCCATTAAAAGACGAGAAGGGGACTAAACAAGGTGAAAAATAACAAAAACCGAAAAATTGAAGTTCAAGATACCGGTCATGAGTGGGATGGTATAAAAGAATATAATAATCCTGACCCATTATGGTTAAGATACACATTTTATGCTGCATTAATATTTGCTTTAATTTATTGCATGCTATACCCCTCTTCTCCGACACCGAATAATATTGACATACTTAATTGGTCCTCAATTAATGAGCTTGATGAAAAACTTAAAGAAGTAGAAAAAATCAGAGCTGCCTATCAAACTGATTTTGATAAAGCTTCATTTGAGGAAATTTTGAAAAGCCCTACCCTGAAGAAATTCGCTTTAGCCGGAGGGAAATCAACTTTTAACAACAACTGTGCAGTTTGCCACGGAGCCGGAGGAAGCGGTAACATCGGATATCCTAATTTAACCGCAGGTGCATGGCTGTGGGGCGGAAAAATAGATGATATATATACTACTCTGAAACACGGAATAAGATCGGAAGACCCTGAAACCAGAGAATCGGTAATGGCAGCATTTGGCCGCGATAAAATCCTGGCACCTGAGCAAATAGGGAAATTAGCTGATTATGTGATTTCTTTAAGAAATGGTGCGGATACAACTTCAGAAGCTCATAAATTATTTCAGGATAACTGTGCAGCTTGCCACGGAACACAAGGACAAGGCGGAAGAGAATTCGGGGCTCCCGCCCTTAACGATGCCGTGTGGTTATATGGTAGTGATAAACAAACTATATATGATGTAATTTTTAACGGTAGGGGAGGTGTAATGCCTTACTGGGAAGGAAAGTTATCCGACTCTTCAATTAGGCAGGTTGCAATTTATGTGCACCAGCTTGGCGGCGGAGAATAACTATATTTACGCTAAAAATGAAAGTAATGAGATCTTACCGCATTCATTAAAGCATATTATATTATTAAATTTAGTTTTACGGTTAACAACCATTTAATAAAAAAAGGAATTATATTTACATATAATTCCTTTTTTCTAACACTAAATTTTATCATTTAAGAGAATTATATATGAGCTAACCCAAGTAAATTAAATGTATTATTTGTTTTCTTCGCCTTTGTTAGAGTAAGAAGAAGAATGAGCCATTTGTTCTTTACGTGCATTACCACCTTCTTTACCGATAGCCTCATAAAATTCTTTACCATGAGTTTCTTTGGTAGTATTTCCGCCTTTTTGACCCATTGCAGCGTAATTATCGTGCATTTTTTGCTTTTCTTCAGCGCTTAAATTTTCTGTGTTTTTATTTTTATTGTTTTCATTAGAAATAGCCATAATAGCCTCCATTAATTTGTTAATGTTGTCATTTGTGGTATGTCTTTAGTAAAACACAAGTAGCCTTCTTGGGTTACATTAAATTAAATCAATTTTCACTTCAGCTTTTATGCTTATTTTATATATAGTGCTCTCTAACTAATTTGGTTTAATAAATTCAATATTTTAATATTACTGCACTATAGCACGATATTTATTTTATATTTATAAAATATCTAATTAATTTAATAATACATCCTAACATATAACTTTAATACCTCAGCTATATTATGTATTGTTAAACCTATGATAGATAACAAATAGGTTAAATTCTATGGATAAGATCTTATATAAAAAAGATGTAGTTACATGGTTAAAAAGGTTTAATAGAGATTTACCTTTATTTAAATTAGAAGAAATAGCAAATATATTTTTTCAAGAAATCTCTGTAGCATTAATATGCGGTGACAGAATTGAATTAAGAGGATTCGGCTCTATGTTGGTAAAGAAAAGGGCAGCTAAAGTCGGAAGGAACCCTAGAACTAATCAGCAATTAGAGGTCGGGAATAAAGGCTCATTACAATTTAGACCCAGCAAGGAACTTTTAAAAAAACTTAATACCCTAAAAAAACCGGCTAATTTTGCTTAGAACCCGGTTCTCAATTTACCCTATTCCAAAACTAGGTATAGATAAATTAGGGAGTAAAAACTTAACTCTTTTAAGGGTTAGGAAAAAAATAAATCTATTCGGTTTCTTGAAAGAGTTAAAGTAAAGCCTAATTAACAGTGCTTGACCATACCATCAAGGAATTGCCATAATAATTTAGCTCCTTCTAACGCACCTTTCTTAGCTTCTTCCTGTTTTTCAGGAGATAATTTCTCAATCAAGCTTGCACATTCTTCCGAGTGCCATTCATCAGCTGAAATATGGACATTAAAAAATTTCAAGGCTTGTTCTCCTGTGATACCGTAAAATTTCTCTAAGCCTTCAATTTTTGATTTAGCAACTTCTGGCACTTGTCTTTCATAAGAATATAAAGCCCCGAGCCCTTTAGCATAAGATTCACCAGCTAATTTAAAAAACCCGTCAACTAAATCCCTCGTCTCTTGTTTTAACTCGGCATTTTCCACATCGCTGCGCTCAACGCCTAAACCTTCCGCAAACCTAAGCCATAACTCCGGATGATTTTCATCCCCCTTCTCTTCTTCAATTAAATTACCGAGCAACACTTGCCTGGAAGTTATATCATCACATTCAGAATGAATTTTACTTATGTATCGTGGGAAGTTTTTAACTTGGTTATAATACTGCTTTGCATATTCCCCCAAGACTTCTACAGAAAGCTTACCTTCACTCCATGCCTGATAGAAAGGATGTTTTAAAAGATGTATTTTATCCAACTCTTGATTTAGTAAGTTAATCATATGAATACCATATCTCAATAAATTTGAACTTATACTATAACTTTGAACAAGAATTATCAACTTAACCATTGAGCTTAGTTAATAAAAATTTTACGGAAGTTGTTTTGGCGCTTATATAATGGTATATATAAGCAACGATTTTATTTAAACTTAATTTTAATATTATTATGCGATGCGCTTATTACTGCTGCGGGGAATCCTATGATTTACATAAAATTTCCGAGTTCTTTACCAACCAAGGATATATAACAAAATTACATGAGCCTGAAGTGCTGTATGTAAAATTAGTTTTTCCGGATAATATGACTCACGATATTTTTATCTTCAGTTATGGTTGTATAACTTTATGGGGCTTGGATTTTTCCCGTGAACGTCAAGTTATCACCAGTATTTCTCCTTTTTTATCAGAGCCCTCAAGCTCTCTTATCGTTGATTCCTGCAAATACCAAGTTTCCGATGAAGAAACCTTTATTGATGAAGAATCCGACTTAATTAGCTTAGAAACTGATGACCCTTATATAAAACTTTCACTTTCCTATGGTTTGTCCCAGGCTTCAAAACTTGTACAGTTTGAAAACTCCTTAGATAGAACCATTGATTCTACCAAGCATATACCAAATGAAATTATAAAAACCGGTAAAATATCTTTATCCAGAAAAACCTTATCAATAAAAATAGGTCAGCTTTTTGCCGAGCGTAATTCTATAAATTTACACAGCACAATTCTTGATACCCCCGAGTTTTTTTGGAGAAGACCTAAATATCAGCCTTATTATGATATGGCTGTTGAATTTATGGATATTCATACTCGTATTGAAATACTTAATAAAAGGCTTAATGTAGTCCATGAACTATATGAGATTATGTCTAACGAACTTAAATATATACATACATCTCGCCTTGAACTGATAATTATATACTTAATTTTAATTGAGGTGTTGATTGCAGTATTTAGGGACTTACTCGGTGGGTTAAATTAATTAGCGGTTAATAAGGTTAACTAGTAAAAATAAACTTTATTGCTTTTAAATCATATGCTACAACTTGGTAAAACCGGTAATTGCACATCAGAGTCTAATGGAAGCAAAGCAAACTAAAATTGAAAAAAGAAATATTTCAATAAATTTCGGCCCTCAGCACCCTGCTGCCCATGGAGTATTAAGATTAATACTTGAAATGGACGGTGAAGTAGTTGAGCGTGCCGATCCTCATATCGGGTTACTTCATAGAGGGACGGAAAAATTAATTGAACATAAAAGTTATTTACAGGCTTTACCTTATTTTGATAGGTTAGATTATGTTTCGCCGATGGCGCAGGAACATTGCTTTGCATTAGCGGTCGAAAAATTACTGGGATGTGAGATACCGATTCGAGCTAAATACATAAGGGTTGCGTTTTGCGAGATCACCAGAATTTTAAATCATTTACTGAATATCCCGGCTCTTGCCCTTGATGTAGGAGCTATGACTCCACTTCTTTGGATGTTTGAAGAGCGTGAAAAGATGATGGAATTTTATGAACGTGCCAGCGGTGCAAGGCTCCATGCCGCTTATATCAGGCCTGGCGGTGTTGCGAAAGATATAGATGATAAATTAGTTGAAGATATTTTAGCATTCCTTGAAACCTTTCCTAAAGCTTTAGATGATATGGAAGGATTGCTTACCGAAAACCGTATATTTAAACAAAGGTTGGTTGATATTGGGGTAGTAAGTGTGAAAGAAGCCCTGGACTTAGGCTTTTCCGGCCCTATGCTGAGAGCATCCGGGGTTCCGTGGGATTTAAGAAAAGCACAGCCATATGAAAT
Organism: endosymbiont of Acanthamoeba sp. UWC8; assembly: GCF_000730245.1. Taxonomy (NCBI): domain Bacteria; kingdom Pseudomonadati; phylum Pseudomonadota; class Alphaproteobacteria; order Holosporales; family Holosporaceae; species endosymbiont of Acanthamoeba sp. UWC8. Next base: position 1,267,039 of record NZ_CP004403.1, read on the forward strand.
TTACGGAGAACTTGAATTTGATATCCCGGTCGGCAAACATGGTGATTGTTATGATAGATACCTGGTCAGAATGGAAGAAATCAGGCAATCGATCAGGATTATAAAACAGTGTTTAACTAACCTGCCGAAGGGAGCCGTGCAAACCCTTGACCGCAAGATAGCTCCGCCTTCGCGTGCTGAAATGAAGGATTCAATGGAAGCTTTAATCCACCATTTTAAACTTTATACTGAAGGCTATCATGTTCCTGAAGGTGAAACCTATACTGCAGTTGAAGCACCTAAAGGAGAATTCGGAGTTTATTTGGTAGCTGACGGTACTAATAAACCTTACAGATGCCATATTAAAGCACCCGGATTTGCTCACCTTCAAGCTTTAGATTATATTAGCCAAGGGCATATGCTTGCAGATATGGTTGCAATTTTAGGCAGTATGGATATTGTATTCGGTGAAATTGATAGGTAACTAGATGTCTTCGATGTTTAAAGAAATAGAATTTGAGCAGCCAAATTTTTTTGAATTTACCAAAGAGAATTTAAAGCTTGCTAATAAAATAGCTGATAAATATCCTAAAAACCAACAAAGAAGTGCTATTATGCCTCTTCTTTATTTAGTGCAAAAACAGCACAACAATTGGATTCCTAAAGTTGCAATGGATTATATTGCAAGCCTTCTTGATATCCCGGCTATGCAGGTATATGAGGTTGCAAGTTTCTACACTATGTATAACAAACAGCCAGTCGGTAAGCATTTGGTGCAGATATGTAAAACCACTCCTTGCTGGCTTAGAGGCTCGGATGAAATTATCGAGGCTTGTAAAACAAAGCTTGGGATCGATATCGGAGAAACTACTAACGACGGCAAATTTACTCTCGTAGAAGTCGAATGCTTAGGAGCATGCGTGAACGCACCTATGGTGCAAATTAACGATGATTACTATGAAGATCTTACTCCTGAGCTTATGACTAAAGTTCTTAATGAACTTGAAAAAGGAAATAAACCGAGTATAGGTTCGCAAACCGGAAGGCAGTGCTCCTCTCCTAAGGAATAAGCTTATCTTTGGTTGCATACTTTATAGCAGCGCTCATTTAGACTTAAATAAACCTTGAGCTTTTCAATCATGAAGCAACACTACTTTATTTCCGTATAGCCTTTCAGCTTTGCCTGCAAGTTCCATTTCAACTATAATTCTGTTTAACAGAGGCAACGGAATTTTTATCTGTTTGGTTAATTCTTCGATTGAACACGGAGTATATGACAACTTTCCTTGCACTGCTTTCCGCCACATTTCCAATTCCTTTTCACTTACTTCTTTATGGGTATGAGAGGGAGTAATAAAGTTACTTGAACTATCAAATAATGAGGTTTGAAACATAGGTTTCCTCATTTCGAGCACTTCTATTACGTCATTATAGTTCTCAAGCAAATATGCACCTTGCTTAATCAGGTTATTAGTTCCCTGGCACCTCATATCAAGCGGAGAGCCGGGTACGGCAAACACTTCTCTGCCCTGCTCTATTGCAAACCTTGAAGTTATAAGTGTGCCGGATTTTAAAGCAGCTTCGACTACAATCACACCTAAAGAAAGCCCTGAAATTATTCTGTTGCGCTGAGGAAAATGCTTCGCAATCGGAGAAGTACCGAAAGCAAATTCGGTGATTACCAGACCTCTTTCATACAAAAGATTAAATAGTTTAGTATTTTCCCCGGGGTAGATATTATTTATACCACCGGCTATTACCCCGATGGTGCCGGAATCTAAACTTCCCTGATGAGCATAATAATCTATACCTTTAGCTAATCCTGAAACAATTATATACCCGTTATCACCTAGCTCTCTTGCTATATTTTTTGCAAAACTGCACCCGTTTGAAGAAGCATTTCTTGAACCCACTATTGCAACCTGTTTTTCCATTTTTAACAGATCAACATTTCCTTTTACCGTAATCACCGGGGGTGCATCATAAATCTGTTTTAACAAGCTAGGATATATCTCATCATATGCAGTAATAATTTTAGCTCCAAAGCTTTCGGTAAGCGCGATTTCTTCTTTTATTGCAGATTTAGACGGAATAATAATTTCTTTTTTTCCACCCCCTTTCTTGGCCAACTTAGGGATTTCCTCCAATGCAATGCTTGGGTTACCGTAAATCTTTATTAAGTCCCAAAAAGTTCTGGAACCAACATTGGTACTTCTAATCAGGCGAATCCAGTCTAATCTAAACTGCAAATCCGAGAGTTGTGCTTGTGTTATCATAAATTTCTTTAGCAATTGAAGTTACAGCCAAACCTGTTATTATCGCATAATAACTATAAATCGGTTATTTAATGCAAGACATTTTTTTCAGCGAGGAAGAATTAATTCCTAAAGAATACCTGGCATTGGCTAGGAAATATCGCCCAAAGACTTTTGATGATATGATCGGGCAACCTGTATTAGTGCAAACATTAACTAATGCAATCAGTTCAAAAAGGATACCGCATGCAATCATCTTAACCGGAATTAGAGGGGTAGGTAAAACTACTTCAGCCAGAATAATCGCACGTGCGCTTAATTGCATAGGAAAAGACGGTAAGGGAAGTGAAACTGCACAACCTTGCGGAGTATGTGACAGTTGTGTAGCGATTTCAGGCGATAGACATCAAGACGTAATTGAAATTGATGCGGCGAGCAATACGGGAGTAAATGATATTCGTGAGATCATTGAAAATGCAAAATATAAACCTCTCTCGGCCAGATATAAAATTTATATTATCGATGAAGTTCATATGCTTTCAAACAGTGCATTTAATGCCTTGCTTAAAACATTGGAAGAGCCCCCTGCACATGTAAAATTTGTTTTCGCAACTACGGAAATCCGTAAAATCCCCATTACTATTTTATCAAGATGCCAACGTTTCGATTTAAAAAGAATTGATATTGCAGAGCTCACCCGACATTATGAAAACATTTTAGCTAAAGAAGGTTTCAAGGGGGATAAAGCTGCCCTTTCTTTAATTGCCAATGCTGCCCAAGGCTCGGTAAGAGACGGGCTATCAATGCTTGATCAAGCGCTCTCTTTAAGCGGCGGCGCGGTTGATGAGCAAAGTGTGCGCAGAATGCTGGGGCTTGCGGATTTAAATTTAGTTTTTAAGTTATTTGATAATCTGATCAACGGCAATACTTTAGAGATAATTAATAATTTAAAAGAATTATATGATATTGGTGCTGACCCAAGCTTAGTTATTCAAGATTTACTGGAAATAACTCATGGTGTTACAAAAACAAAAGTTGCCGACCTTAAAAATATATTTAATTTTCCGGAATTTGAGTGGAGCAAATATTCTTACTATGCAGATAAGCTCTCAATACCTTTTCTATCAAGGTGTTGGCAAACACTTCTAAAAGGTTTGGAAGAAATGAAAAGCTCGCTCTTTCCCTTTTCTAATTTGGAAATGATATTAATTAGAATTGCATATATGAGTCAGCTGCCTACCCCGGAAGAATTAATAAGAAGCGGGACTACTATAACAACTATAGAAGATACTGATAATCCCAATGAAGTAGCGCAAAAAACCGCCGTTACAAGCTTTGAGGATATGACCAGGTTATGTTTAGAACGAAAGGAGATGTTAATCTATCACCACCTTATTAGTGATTTAAGAATAGCGGAATTTTCTCCGCCCAACATTAAAGTTAAATTATTAGAACATGCACCGAAAAGCTTCCCGCTTACTTTACAAAATTTTTTAAATGAACACACCGGGCAAAAGTGGTCAGTCAATATTACTGATGGGGAATGCTCTAATCCTACTATTAATGAAATTGGGCAAGAAAAGGAAAGGAATCTAAAAGAGAAAATTGTAAATAGTGATTTAGTACAAGACATATTAAACACCTTTACAGAAACGGAAATTCTTGATATCAAAACAACAAAAAGCTTTTAAGGATAAGTACTATGAATATTCAGCAGATGATGACACAAGCTAAAACCCTTCAGAAAAAAATGCAGGACATGCAGGCAAAGCTTGATACCCAGGAAGTTACAGGGGCTGCCGGCGGCGGCATGGTGCAAGTGACCACTACCTGTAAAGGTGAAGTTAAAAAAATTAATATTGATAAAAGCTTATTGGTTCCTGAAGAAGGGGAAGTATTGGAAGATTTGATTATTGCTGCTTTTAATAATGCTAAACAAAATGCGGATACTAAAGCAAGCGACGAAATGAAAAGTTTAGGAATTTCTCCCGATCTAATGAAATTTTCCCTCTAAAAAGTATTCATAAATCGTGTTTTTAAAAAAACTTAAGAAAAGTAAAATTATAGCAATATTGGCTAATTATATAATCAGGCTATATATCAGTATAATTTTCTCTACTTGTAGATTTATCAAAAAAGAAGATCCTGAGTCTAAGAACATACTAAAGAACCATCAGTTTATCTTTTCAATTTGGCATAGTAGAATCCTTATTTTCCCTAAACTCAATTTACCTAAAGTGACGGCAGTGGTTTCTGCGCATGGTGATGGGGAGTTTATAGCTAATTTACTTAAGTCTTACGGGCATAAAACTACGCGAGGTTCTTCCAGAAGAGAAGGAGTTAGCGCAATGAGAGGGCTACTAAAAACCTTAAAAGAAGAAAAGCGGAGTATTTGTATCACTCCGGATGGTCCAAAAGGCCCTCGTCATAAAATTAACGGTAGCATTACCGCACTTGCTGCGAAACTAAAATTACCTGTTATTCCTTTATGTTTTTCCGCTTCTTCGGCAATAGTACTTAATACTTGGGATAGATTTATAATTCCATTACCTTTCTCTAAAATTTATATCGAATTCGGAAAGCCTATTTACTTTGAAACCGAAGCGGATAACAATGATGAAATATTAGCTGAAAAAATGTTTCACCAGATGATTACTTTAGATAAAAAAGCTTCTCTTAAGGTTGATTACTAATATGCTGCTGTATATTTACAAAGCTCTATCCGTAATACTTACTCCATTATTATGGTGTATTATACAATATCGCATTTTAAAAAAGAAGGAAGATCCTAAGCGTTATAAAGAAAAATTTGGTAAAGCAAGTTTAAAAAAAGATAACAAAGTTATATGGTTTCATGTTGCAAGTGTAGGCGAGATGAAAGCATTAACACCCATATTGGAAAAGTTTTCCGAATTAGATTATCAGTTGCTGATTACTTCAGGCACTTTAACTTCGGCAAAAATATTCGGAACGATAAAAATTAAAAATATTATTCATCAATTTGCACCTCTTGATTCCCCTTTATTCATAAAAAGATTCTTGGATTATTGGCAGCCACAACTTGGTATTTTTGTTGAATCAGAAATATGGCCGAATTTAATTATAGAGTCTTCCAAGCGCTTTAAACTTGCCCTTATAAATGCAAATATGTCTGATAAATCATTTCAAATATGGAGCAAAATCCCAAGTATTGCAAAGCTTATATTCAGTAAGTTTTCCTATATTGCTGCGTGTTCCCTAAGCTCACATAATAAACTAAAATTATTTTCTAATAATGTAGCAGATGAGATAACTAATTTAAAATATTATGCATCACCCCTTGCATATGATGAAGCCTTATTAAAGCATTTACAAAATATTTATCTTGGAAAAAAGATTTTGTTATGCGCAAGCACCCATGAAAACGAGGAAGAATTAATATTAAATGTTTATAATAAAATAAAGAAGGAGATACCTGATATTTGCTTAATTATTATTCCCAGGCACCCTAACCGTGGCGAGGAAGTTTATAAGCTTGCATGCAAAATATCAAAAGATGTCGCTTTAAAAGCTCTTAAGCCGAACATAACTCAATCTCCCGATATCTACATTATAGATACTCTCGGAGAACTCGGGGTTTTCTATCGCTTAACAAAATTAGTATTTGTCGGAGCATCATTGGTTAAATTGGGCGGACATAATATTATTGAGCCGGCGCACTTAAATTGTTGTATTCTCACGGGTAAACATTACCCTAATTTTTCCGATGTTATGCAGGAATTTAAAAATGCGGAGGCAGTTATTGAAGTTCAAGATAACCAAGAACTAGCTTTAAGAATAATATTCTTATTTAAAAATGAAAGCGAAATAGAACGTTATGCGGATAATGCTTATAAGTTAGTAAATAAAGAACGAGGGCTAATAGATAGAATATATAATAACCTTACATATCTACTTGAAAGATGAAAAACTTAAATAGACCGAGATTTTGGCAGCAATTTAATTGGCTTACCTTGTGTTTACTGCCGTTATCTTTTATTTACCGTTTTATTGTTTATGTGAAATACATAATTTCTAAGCCAAACAAAATGAACATACCGGTTATCTGTGTAGGTAATATTGTAGTAGGAGGTGCAGGTAAAACTCCGACCGTAATTGCCATAGCTGAATTTTTACAAAGTACAGGCAAAAAGGTTGCTATCATTTCAAGAGGATATAAAGGCTCTTTAAGTACAAATAAGGAGGCAACATTAGTTCAGGATCATTCCGCATATGAAGTCGGAGATGAAGCTTTGGTGTTATCAAAAATTGCATCCGTTTATATAAATAGAGATCGATTCCTTGCTGCATTGCGGGCACAGAGAGATGGAGCGGAAGTAATTATTATGGATGATGGGCTACAAAATTATACTTTGGAAAAAGATTTTTCTATTTTAGTAATTGATAGTAATTACGGCTTAGGTAATCATCAATTATTACCGGCCGGAGCTTTAAGGGAAAGTTTAAGCCTAGCTTTAAAAAAAGCTGATTGTATAGTTTATACAGGGGATGGCAAAACAAATATAATAAATACTAAACTCCCCACCTTCACTGCTAAAACCATAGTTAAAAATTCAGAACGATTACAAGATAAAATTTTCATAGCTTTGTGCGGGATTGCTTCACCCGAAAAGTTTTTTACTACTCTTAAATCTTTAAATATTACTTGCGCTGAAAAGTTTATTTTCGGTGATCATCATAATTATAGTAGAGAAGAAATCGAGGTTATAGTCGGCCTAGCTAATAAGCTTAATTTAGAGATAATTACTACTTCTAAAGATATAGTTAAAATTCCGCTTACATATCATACATTTATTGAGGTGGTAGAAATTGAATATATATTTCCAAATGAATTTTATAATCTGATTTCTAAGGCAACTAACAAAACTGACTAGCTGCAATACTCGGAAATTAGCGTTTCTATAGTTTGAGCAGCTTCAGTAATAATGTTTTTCTGTTTACCCTCAACCATAACTCTTACTAATTTCTCAGTTCCTGATTTTCTGATAAAGATCCTTTCAGCATTATAAGATTTATTTATCTTCTCAAGCTCTTCCTGCAATTTCAAATTTTCTAAAGGATTATTTTTAGTAAATTTTATATTGCGAACTACTTGCGGGTAAAGCTCAAAAACATGGCTCAGCTCACTCATTTTTTTTACCGCTTTCAACTAATAAAGAAAGCACTTGTAAAGCTGCGACTATCCCATCGCCCGTAGTTGAGTAGTTGCTTAATATGACATGCCCTGATTGTTCTCCTCCCAAGTTGCAATTATTTTTACGCATGGCATCAAATACATAGCGATCACCCACCTTCGTGCGGATAGTGTTTATATTATGGCTCTTTAAATATTCATCCAAAGCCCCGTTAGACATTTGGGTAACTACCACCATATCGTTATTAAGTCTTTTTCGATTGTGTAAATGAAGAGCTATTAAGCCGATAACATGGTCTCCCGATATTATATGGCCTTTATCATCAACAATCACTACCCTATCAGCATCTCCGTCAAGCGCAATTCCTATATCCGCTCTTGTTTCAACTACTTTCTTTGATAAAGTTTCAGGGTGCGTAGAACCGCAAGCTTCATTAATATTAAACCCATTAGGCTCAGTCCCGATTGATACCACCTCAGCACCCAGTTCCCATAAAATGGTAGGAGCTAAATGGTATGCACTGCCGTTAGCGCCATCAACCACTATCCTTAAGCCAGAAAGATTATTTTCCTTATTAAAAGAATTTTTAACATGTTCAATATATCTTCCCGGTGCATCATCAAGGCGCTTTGCTCTTCCTAAATCTATAGGAGGTACAAGATATCGGTTAATATTCGCATTTAAAATCATCTCCTGAATTTTGTCTTCACACTCGTCGGAAAGTTTAAATCCTTTGCTATCAAATAACTTTAATCCATTATCAAAATAAGGGTTATGCGATGCCGAAATCATTACGCCCAAATCAGCCCTAAGTGATCTGATAAGCATTGAAACCGCAGGTGTCGGCATAGGACCGACCAGAATTACATCCACACCGACACTTATGAACCCTGAAGTGAGTGCCGGCTCAATTAAATACCCTGAAAGCCTGGTATCTTTCGCAATTACTACTCGATTGCGATGTCCCGGTTTTTTATAATATGTGCCCGCTGCCATACCAAATTTCATCGCAATTTCAGCAGTCATGGGGTATTGATTTGCTGTTCCTCTTATACCATCTGTTCCGAATAATCTTTGCATTCTAAATAAACTTCCCTAGTTTTTAACGTTTTAACTTTTAAGCATAATATATAAGCTAATTACTTAAAGCATAATAAATAATTATATTTTATGTTTGTCAGCTAATATGAATCTCACTTAAATCGGGCTTCCTTCTCAATATTATGAGCGATAGCCTGCTCCCATTTTTCACCGTTATTTATAAGCTTATCTTTATTGTATAAAAGCTCTTCATGAGTCTCGGTAGAAAACTCAAAGTTCGGTCCTTCAACAATGGCATCAACCGGGCAAGCTTCTTGGCATAAACCACAATAGATACATTTAGTCATATCAATATCATAACGGGTAGTACGTCTGCTATGATCTTCTCTTTCCTCGGCTTCTATGGTAATTGCAAGTGCCGGACAAATCGCCTCACAAAGCTTACAGGCAATGCAACGCTCTTCCCCGTTCGGATATCTTCTTAAAGCATGCTCTCCCCTAAATCTGGAACTTAAGTATCCTTTCTCATAAGGATAACTTAAGGTTACCTTTTTTTTAAACATATAAGTAAGAGTTATGTAAAGGCCTTTAAATATCTCGGTTAGAAAAAATGATTTAAAGAAAAACTTAACAGCTTCCATGCAAAATGCGTTATAAAAATTTAAAATATACTTTTGTAGGTTATATTAAATATGCGAAAAATCAAGTCTGAAACAAGGTTTAAGCCTCACCGATAATCTTTATTTCCTCTTCTAATTTAATACCACAAATAGTTAGTACTCTTGACTGCACTTCTTTAATTAAGCTTTCCAAATCATGTGCAGTAGCATCGCCCATATTTATAAAAAAATTACAATGCATTTCGGATACTTGAGCGCCACCAATACGCAGGCCTCTACAACCTGCTTTATCTACCAATTGCCAGGCTTTATCACCTCGCATAGGGTTTTTAAATGTTGAACCGCTGGTTTTAGTTTTTATAGGTTGGGTTGATGACCTTTGGCTTTGAATCTCATCAATCTTTTCAGCGATCTTTTCTATTTCACCCGGTTTTCCTTGAAATTTAGCTTCTGTAAAAATCCAATCATTGCTTAAATTTTTACCACGATAATAATAACCTATTTCTTCAGCTTTAAAGGTTTTTACCTCGCCGGATTTTAGGTTAACTGCGGTTGCCTCAATCAATACTGATGCAGTATCATTACCGTAAGCACCTGCATTCATAGCAAGCGCTCCTCCGACTGTCCCTGGAATACCGGAAAAGAACTCCAGTCCGGTGATCGCTGCTTCTCTGGTGTATAAAGCGAGATTTAAATCCAGAACTGCTGCACCCGCCGTAATTATACAGTCAGTATTATGTTCTATATAGTTAAAGCCTCTGCCGAGCCTAATTACTACACCTCCGATTCCTCCGTCCCTCACCAATAGATTAGAGCCGACTCCTATTATATTAATTGCTAAACCAAGAGGTTGGCTTTTTAAAAACAGCTCTAAATCTTGTAGATCTTCCGGGATGAACAAAACTTCAGCTTTGCCTCCTACCCCGAACCAGCACATTTTAGCTAATTCCGCCTGCTCTCTATATTTTCCTTTAACAATTGGTAATCTCGAGATAATAGTCATTTGTTTTATTCAGTATCAAATTGCGGTTCCAAACCTTGGCCGGACATTTTAGCTTCAAGGCTCCTTAATATAAATTCATCAAGCTCACCATCCAGTACCGCGGAAGGTTCAGGAGAAGAATAGCCGGTTCTTAGGTCTTTAACCATTTGGTATGGTTGCAGTACATATGAACGAATTTGATGCCCCCACCCGATATCGGTTTTTGCTGCATTCATCTGGTTGATCTTCTCTTCTTTCTTCTTAAGTTCACGCTCATAAAGCCTGGATTTCAACATTGACATGCATTCATCACGATTTCTATGCTGCGATCTGTTCGTTTGTGATGAAACCACGATTCCGCTCGGTATATGAGTAATTCTTACCGCACTATCCGTGGTATTTACGTGTTGCCCCCCGGCGCCTGAAGAACGAAAAGTATCTATCCTTAAATCTGATTCATTTATGCTAATTTCAATAGAATCGTCAATCACCGGGAAGACCCATGCGCTTGCAAAGCTGGTGTGCCTTTTGCCGGCTGCATTAAATGGAGAGATTCTAACTAGTCTATGTACCCCGCTCTCTGTCTTCAACCAACCGTAAACATTTTCTCCCGTAATTTTCATGGTAACAGTTTTAATTCCGGCTTCTTCCCCGGCAAGATAATCTACAAGTTCAATTTTAAACTTATGCTTCTCAGCCCATCTCGTATACATTCTATAAAGTATCGAAGCCCAATCATGGCTTTCCGTTCCTCCGGCACCCGAGTGAATCTCTAAAAATGCATCATTATGATCCGCTTCTCCTGAAAATAAGCATTCAATTTCTTTTTGCTTTGCTGATTTTTCTAATACTAGAAGCTCTTTTTTTACTTCATTAATAGTACTTTGGTCATTATCTAATTCACTAAGTACAAAAAGCTCTATAAGGTTAGCTGTTTCTTTTTCGATATGTTTAACTGTAGCTATTGAGTTTTCCAAGTAGCTTTTTTCTCGCAGCAACTTTTGCGCTTTAGCAGTATTATTCCATAACTCAGGGTCTTCGCATTCTTTAGTTAAATTAGTGAGGCGAGCTTCAGCATTGTCCCAGTCAAAGATACCTCCTAAGAAGCGAGATAGACTTCTCAATATTGCTTTTTACAATTGCAAGCTCGAACTCCATAAATTCCTAAATAGAAAATCATTAAATCTTAGTTGAACTTTACCACCATAAAGAGCAATAGACAAGTTGAATAAGGAATCTATTGTCTTAAAGCTTAGTTTCAATTAAAATGCAAAAACATTATATGAACTAATTATCAAAATATCCCAATGGCTAAACTCTATATTAAAACCTACGGTTGCCAGATGAATGTTTATGACTCGGTGAAGATGGGTGATTTGTTGAAACCCCATGGCTTTGAGCTAAGCGAAGAACCAGAAAATGCTGATTTAGTTATTCTTAACACTTGTCATATTAGAGAGAAAGCAACTGACAAAGTTTATTCAGAGCTTGGAAGGATAAGAAAAGGCAAGGAAGAAAAGGCTGCAAAAGGTGAAAACATGATGATTGCGGTTGCCGGTTGTGTAGCTCAAGCTGAGGGTGAGGAAATTTTTAAGCGCGCGCCGTATGTTGATATAGTAGTCGGCCCTCAATCTTATCAAAATCTGCCGGAGTTAATCGAAAAAGCTAAGAGAAAAACCGGCTGGGCAATAGATTTAGAGTTTCCGCTTAACTCTAAATTTGATTCTTTACCTGAAGAATCGGGAGAGAGAGGAGTAACTGCATTTTTAACCGTACAGGAAGGCTGCGATAAATTTTGTAGTTTCTGCTGCGTGCCGTTTACCAGAGGAGCCGAATACTCCAGACCGGTACCAGAAATTTATAGAGAAGCATTAAGACTTGTCTCCTTAGGAGTTAAAGAAATTACTTTGCTCGGGCAAAACGTAAGTGCATATCATGCTGAAATGGAAAACGGAGAAATTTGGGGATTAGGCAAACTTATAAAAAGGTTAGCTGAAATAGATAAACTGGAAAGAATAAGATACACTACCTCCCACCCTAATGATATGCTTGATGAGAATTTAATGGAGATGCACGCTAATCATTCTAAAGTAATGCCGTTTTTACATCTTCCCGTGCAATCAGGCTCGGATAGCATCTTAAAAGCTATGAATAGAAAGCATGATAGAAAATATTATTTTGAAGTTATTGCTAAGTATAGAGAGATTTGCCCGGATATAGCGTTTTCTTCCGACTTTATCGTTGGTTACCCCGGCGAAACCAACCAAGATTTTGAAGATACTTTAGATTTAATAAGACAGGTAAATTTTGCGCTTTCTTACTCGTTTAAATATAGCCCTCGTCCCGGAACAGCCGCTGCGGTGCTTGAGAACCAAATTCCAGAAGAAGTTAAAACTGAACGACTTAATATACTACAGGAATTATTAAACCAACAACATCTTGAGTATAATAAAAGCAAAGCAAATTCAATAATGCCTGTGTTGATTGACGGTAAGAGTAGGCAGCAAAATAGGTATCACGGAAAAACACCTTACCTACAAACAGTTCTGGTTGAGTACAATGATGATAGTATAATCGGAACTACCGTAAATGTTAAAATAGAAAAAGCTACTCAAAATAGTCTTTATGGTTTAATTATATAATAATTAGCTACTTACGTATTTATTTAAAATATTTAGGGGTTGCATGTTGCATTGCACAAAAAATATGCTATGATAAATTTATAAAATAAATACTAATAATGGGTATATCATGGTAGCTAACAACTTTAAAAACTCTTTTACAAATTTTATGGGTAATTTCCAACCGATGGATTTAAACATATTTAAAGGAACAGTAAGCAAAAATGTGGAAGCTTTAACTGCTGCCAACCAAGTTTGGATGGAAGGAATGCAAGCTGCATCTAGAAGAAATACGGAAATAGCTCAAAATTCCGCACAAAAGAGCTTTGAATGTTTAAAAGATTGCTCTGTAAACCCGAATATGCAGGAAATGCAACAAGCTCATTCGAATTGCATGAATGATGTTATACATAACTTTACAAGCAATGTACGTGAAATGATGGAGATGTCTTCAAAAGCCTCTCTTGAAGTTTTTGATATTTTAAATAAAAGAGCTTCTGATGCAGTAAACGAAATGTGCTTAGTTTGCCAACCGCAAAAGGCCGGAAAATAAGTTTATAATCTTTAAAGGTTATTACTAATATTCAAAACTCCTAAGGCATTGTTTCTTAGGAGTTTTTTTTATATAATCCTACTAATAAAACAAATTTAGTATTTATGCTTTTGTAATTGCGACTTAATACAATTAACTTGATTTTACTATACAACTAACAATAGATTTATTACAAATTTGTTATTAGTTAATAATTATAAAGTATTAGTATGAAGCAAGGTTTAACAAATTTAAGTAATAACCAAAGAATTGAAGCAATTAAACATCATTACTCAAAGTTTAATGTACAAGAAGGTTATGACAAGACACTATTTAGTAAAACTTTTATATCCGCTTGTATTGATGGTAACATCGAAGTAGTTAATCATTTATTATCTTTGACCAGCAAAGAATTTCAGGAAGAAATGATTTACTCTCATGGAAATTTTGCTTTTATAGCGGCATGTGTTTGTGGTAATAAAGAAATAGTGCAACTGCTGTTGGATCTTACTCCTGACCAAACAAAAAGAGAGGAGATGATTCATGCACACGATAATAGGGGTTTTATTGGTGCATGCGCTAGTGGTAATAAAGAAATAGTGCAACTGCTGCTGGATATTACTCCTGACCAAACAAAAAGAGAGGTGATGATTCATGCTCAGGAAGATTTAATGTTTATAGAGGCCGTTAGATATAACCATATAGAAATAGTTGAGCTATTACTAGAATCAACTCCTGATCAAAATAAAAAAGAGGAAATGATTCAAGCATGGGGTAATCAGGTTTTTCTAGCAAATGCTCAGAGCGGTAATGCAAAAATATTTGATTTAATACTCGAACATGTTTCCGATAACAAGAGAGATGAAATATTAAGCCATGCTAAAACAGATCTTGTCCTAACAACCGCTGCCAATCATGGATATACAAAACTTTTAAATAAACTATTGGAACTTATTCCGGAACCAAAAAGAAGCGAAACTATCAATAATTATAAGCTTGAGCCATATATGGACATGGAAAAGCATTTTAGGATTGCTCAAGAGTTAGCCAATTTAAAATTAGTTTGTAAAGATGTCCAGCAACGATTGGAAACACAACTGCAAAATAGGAATAATATACCATGCGAACTCACTCGTTTTATTTTATCTTTTGCTACAGATGCAGCAAATGTGGATCATATGAACAGAGTAAGCGATATTATGAGTAAAGTAACTGAACAAGCTAAGTTTTGTATATTTCCTAAATCTCAAATTAAATCTCATAATAGAGGTAGCTTTGTACGTCAAATGATTGAGCAAAAGCTAGATTCTGATACACAACATTTAGGATTCTAAACATTATTTTAAAACATGAGGGTTTTTTTATACTCCCCCGAGATTACTTTAATTAATGCTGATATAATTATTTATCAAATAATTATACATATAGGGTAAGAACCTCTATATGATCCATATTTAATCAACCGAATAAATTAATTACAAAATGCAGTGCACACTTTAAAAGATTGAATTTGTCCGCCACAATTAGTATGACAGTAATCTCTGTTCTGTTCACATCTCATTTTACAGTCGTAATCCGAACACGATCTAGGAGATATTGGAAAATCATTAAAGTTATCCGAGTTTTTACTATTTTGTTTAATAATAGTTTCAGTATAGCGCTTAATATCTTCTACCGTCTGGCAGTTTGCTTTATCCTGCTCGCATCTGAAATAACAATTATTAAGCTCGGTTAAACATTGATTTGCGCAAAACCTTCCGGCCTCGGTTTGTGGAGGTATATAATTTTTCCTTGTCTCATACATAGGTCCACATGCTGAAAGAGCTAAGAGTACTATAATACAAAATATTTTTTTCATATCCGAAAAAACTAATTATTAATTTTAAACAATTTTACAGTAAGCCGTAGCCTAACACAATATAGAAGTTTTTTAAAATTTAAATAATTTAAAGATTATTAATTGTTTATTATAAATATTAATTATATTACAATAATATTAAGGAGATATATTTTAATTATTTTAAATAAATAATTAAATAAAACTGAAAAAAGGGGGATATATGGTAGAAGGAAAAGTTGCGCTTATAACAGGGTCAACAAGCGGGATAGGGTTAGGCATCGCACACAAACTTGCTGAAATGGGCTCTAATATTATGCTAAACGGCTTAGGGAAGGCAGAAGATGTTGAAAAGCTAAAAACCGACTTATCAAAAGAATTTAATATTAAGGTTTCTTATTCATCCGCTGATATGAGTAAACCCGAACAAATTAGAGAAATGATTAAACAAACTGAAGTTGAATTAGGTGGCTTGGATATACTGGTAAATAACGCCGGAATTCAATTTGTTTCCCCTATAGAAGAATTTCCAGATGATAAATGGGATGCTATTTTAGCCATAAATTTATCAAGTGCTTTTCATACGATTAAGGCTGCTTTACCCGGTATGAAAAAAAGAAAATTCGGAAGAATTATAAATATAGCTTCCGCCCATGGCCTGGTTGCTTCAGCGAACAAGGGAGCATATGTTGCAGCTAAGCACGGCATAGTAGGCCTAACTAAAGTAGTCGCTCTTGAAAATGCTATTCTGAATGTTACTTGCAATGCAATTTGCCCGGGATGGGTACATACCCCCCTCGTTCAAAAACAAATAGAAGATAGAGCTAAAAATGAAGGCATTACAATTGATGAAGCAACTCAAAATTTACTTAGTGAGAAGCAACCTTCGCTAAGGTTCACCACAATTGAAGATATAGGAAATACGGTTTTATTTTTATGTAGTGAAGCAGGAAGATCGATTACCGGAACAGCACTTCCGGTTGATGGCGGATGGACAGCACGCTAAAACAAGCTAAAATATAGGAAAAAAGATTATGGAGAAGAAACAAAAAATAGTTCATATGGCTCTACAAGGCGGAGGTGCACATGGAGCTTTTGCCTGGGGGGTATTGGATAAGATACTTGAAGACGGGCGCTTATCAGTTGACGGCATGTGTGCAACAAGTGCAGGTTCTATGAATGCCGTGGTTTATGCATACGGTAAAATGAAAGGGGGAAGAGAGGGGGCGAGAGAAGCACTACATAATTTTTGGTATAATATTAGCCAATCAGTCGGATCGCTTGCTCCTAAATTCCCTCCTTTTTTTAATGATATATTGAAAAAATGGACTTTTAATCTATTTGATGCGATGAGCCATGTAGTTTCTCCATATCAATTTAACCCTAATAATGTAAACGTTATTCGGGACGTGCTTGAGAAAACGGTTAACTTTGAAGAAATGAAATCATGCAACTGCACTAAGCTATTTATTAGTGCGACCAATGTTCGTACCGGCAAAGTTAAAGTATTTGATAATAAAGAATTATCCCTGGATGTAATACTCGCTTCAGCATGTTTGCCTTATTTGTTCCATTCGGTAAAAATAAAAAACGAATACTATTGGGACGGCGGCTATATTGGAAACCCTGCAATTTTCCCTCTATTTTACGAAGGCACTACCAGAGACGTAATTGTTGTGCATATTAACCCTATAGTTCGTAGCAAACTCCCGACCGAAGCAAGCGAAATTATGAACCGGATTAATGAAATTACTTTTAATGCTTCTTTATTGCATGAGTTTAGGGCGGTCGCTTTTGTTAATAAAATGATTGAAGAAGGATGGATAAAAGATGAGTACCAGCACAAACTACGCCATATTCTTATGCACTCAATACGTGCTGATGAGGCTTTGCATGATTTTGATATCTCAACAAAATTTGATGCGAGTTGGATATCATTAACCAACCTTCGTGACTTAGGGCGCATAGAGGCAGAGAGTTGGTTAGAAAAGAATTTTGATAAAATAGGCAAAAAGTCTTCAGTTAATCTTAAAAAAGAAATTCTTGAAGGTGGTGATAATCATATCGACTAAACTAAAGTTAAAATTATAAAAAAACCGCTGCTAATTAAATTTTTAAGCTATAAGCCTTGCAAAGATTCATTCACTTATGGTATATATTATTTCACAAATATGCGGCTGTGGTGGAATTGGTAGACACGCAACGTTGAGGTCGTTGTTCCTGAAAGGGATTGAAAGTTCAAGTCTTTTCAGCCGCACCATTTAGGGGTTATGCTTTTTATATATGGTTCAAGATTTTACATTAAGTGAAGCTGCTGCTAGAAGAATTCTTAGGCTTAAAGAGTTAGAAGGTGATCCTAACTTAAAATTAAGGATAGGAGTCTTAGGGGGTGGTTGCTCGGGTTTTCAATACCAATTCGTGCTTGATGCTACACCTTCACCACAAGATACGACTTACTCTTTAAACGGTGCAGAGGTATTGATTGATGATATGTCTTTAGAACTTTTAAAAGGTTCTATGCTGGATTTTGAAGAGGATTTAGGAAGTGCAAGCTTCGTAATAAAGAATCCTAATGCGGCTGCAAAATGCGGTTGTGGCAATTCTTTTTCAGTTTAATTATATTAGTTGAAATTCCTAACCATTTTGCTATTTGAGCATGCAGTGATAACTTAAGAAATGGCTACTTATACAGAATATACGCTTTTAAAATTTATATTCCTCTTCCGGTAGCATTTTTAGTAGCTAAGCTTTCAGGAACATCTAAGGGTTTTGCTTTATAACTAAAAGTTTCTATTTTTTTAAACAGCTTCGGGTATTCCTTTGCTTCAAGATTTGCTCCAACTAGCGTTTCTCTAATCAAATTTTGAAATTCATTGCTTTCAAGTAATTCCTTGGTAAATTCATTTTTCCATTTTAGCTTACCATGCTCTATAGTTGTAATCTCAGCTATATGCTTTTTAAAAGTGCTGTAAAGGCTTTCGTCTTGGAATATCTCCAGTAGTGAGGAGGATAATTTCTCAATGGTTTTGGTTTTCTGAAATACCTTTAATAACCTCAAGCTGTTTACTTGCAGAATACTTTGCTTAGAATAGTCTATATGAAGTTTTTTTAAATCCGTAGGCAATGACTCTATCAGCTTTGCCCTTTCTTTAATAAAATCTTCCGGTTGATTCAAGGTAGCATTTTTAGCAACATATAAGCAAATCACTTCAATTAGTTCTCCCTCTACATTAGGAGTATTTTCTCTATTTAAAGAGAATTTTTCAGGAATTGTTGTATAGTCCTGTTTTGCTTCAGGATTAATGACTTGAGAAATATCTTTTAATATTCTCAAAACTTTTTGCTCATATCCAAGTTGGTTTTTAGGCTGTAATTTATTTAAATTAAATATATTGCGTTTAAGCCAATCATTTATTACTTCTTCAATTGCAATCTTTACTGAAGAAGAGGATTTGATTTTATCAAGTATATTTTTTATTATCTGCTGCTCTTCTCGGCTTAGCTCAAAATTTAATTTTACATCATGGTATGGGCGCTCTCCTGCTTTAAGCAGACTCTTTATAGACTTATCCACCTCGTTAAAATCATAATCTTTTTCTTTAAGCACATTTAAAAAAACACCTAGGGATATATCCTGATCTATTCTCCTTTGGTGCAAGCTTTTCTTTAGGCTTTCCAAATAAGGTGCTAAATCCTCTTCTCTTATCTCTTTTAAAGATTCAATCAGATCCTTAATAAGTTTTTTTCTTTTACCGCTTATATCATACCCGAAGAAGTCTAGAGCACCAGGCTTATAATCATTAATTTTAGTCGTTAAACTATTATATTTATTTGATTCTATGCTTTGCATAGCATTCCTGCTCGCTAATTTATAATTATACTATTCTATAAATAGTTAACAAATGGTTAACGAGAGATGTTTCGCAGGAATGTTTTTCTATGATGGGTTGTTATGCCTGATGTTTTAATTGCTTCAATATGTAATTTAGTTCCGTAACCTGAGTTTTTATCCCAACCATAATGAGGGTAGGACATATGAAGGCCATTCATAATACCATCTCTAGTGACTTTAGCTAAGATTGAGGCGGCAGCGATAGATAACGATTTAGCATCCCCTCCGACTATCGGAAATATATTTTCGTGTTTTTTATAAGGAGAGATATTGCCATCGATAAGAATATTATCAAATTTTATTTTTATCAATCCTATAGCTCGGCGCATTGCAAGCAGGGTTGCCTGTAAAATATTCAGCTCATCAATTTCTTCAACGCTTGCCAATGCTATTCCATATTCCGCGTTTTCCTTTATTAAGCTAAAAAGTTTTTCCCGCTTAAGCTTTGAAAGTTTTTTAGAATCATTTACTTGTCCTAATAATGCAGGGTTGCAAATTATAACAGCCGCTGCAACCACCGGACCTGCTAAGGGACCTCTGCCCGCTTCATCAACTCCGACTACGATTCCGCCTACCTGTTCCTCAATCCTTAAATCCGGCATATAATTAATCTTTTTTATATGAGATAATTTAACTATTCTATTTAAGCAACTATAAATTCTTCACAAATAACATTTGCGTTTATTAAGGTATATGTTTATTTTGCAGACATATGCTAGGCTCTTTTAGAATTGTTATAATAAGGAAGTTTGAGGTATGAAGTTCTAAAAAGTATAAAATGTATTTATTTATGTTTAATATTTTTTTAAGCTTTAAGACCTATACAATTGCCCTAAAAAAAGAGCCTGTTTACGCCTTAAAGCTATTTAGGTTAAAATATATAATGCCCGGCACAAAAGAGATTAATAATAATTCAAATTCCAGCGTAATAAAGCTTAAGCACCTTGTGCAAGCTGATTTAGAAAAAGTTAATCAAATAATTTTAAATTATGCTAAAAGTGAAGTTACAGAGCTAATACCTACTATTACTAATTATATTACCAACTCAGGCGGTAAAAGAATTAGGCCTATACTAACTCTTGCTTGTGCGCATATGTTTGATATAAAAACTTCAAGGCATGTTCTGCTTGCTACCTCAGTAGAATTTATTCATACTGCAACCCTTCTTCATGATGATGTCATTGATGAAAGCAGCACGCGAAGAGGAGTAGCAACGGCAAACCAATTATGGGGGAATAAGGCAAGTATCTTAGTCGGCGACTATCTGTTCAGCCAAGCTTTTAGATTAATGGTTGAAACTTCATCTATTCAGGCGCTAAAAATACTCTCAAATGCTTCCGCCATTATTTCGGAAGGTGAAGTGTGGCAACTCTCAAATATTTCTAATATAAATATAACTAAAGAAAACTATTTTAAGTTAATACGATCCAAAACCGCACAATTATTCTCTGCGGCATGTGAGGTTGGGGCTGTCATTGCAGATGGCGAGCCAGAGTATACGGAAGCACTGGCACAATACGGTATGAATTTAGGTATGGCATTCCAAATTGTTGATGATGTATTAGATTACACGACAAATGACGAGCAATTTGGTAAGGAGGCCGGTGGGGATTTTAGAGAAGGCAAAGTCACCCTACCGTTCATTATTGCATTAAGTAATGCTGATGAAGGAGATAGAAAGTTTCTTGAAACCGTTATTACCTCTGAAAATAAAGATTCTATGTTTTTAGAATGTGTTAAAATTTTGAAAGCATATGATGCTTTTGATAAGGCTTTAAATATAGCAAGGCAATTTGTCGAACAGGGCTTAGAAGCTTTAGAAATATGTCCTGATTCCGAGACTAAATTATTGTTTAAAAATTTAATTATTGAGTTACTGAATAGAAGCCATTAACTTTCAACAGTTATTATTTAGCTCACCTTGACAGGCGTCGAGCATACAATCTTTTCAATAATATTTTAGCTTATAATATTAAAAGAATAAAGGGGGAATAGAGATTTAAGTAGTTTGTATTACTTCTGAACTTAATTAGTTATATTTACTTTTTTCTAAATTGGTCTAAAGAAATTACATTATTTCCTTCAGCTTTTTTATCCCTTTTCTCCCTTTTTTCTCCCTTGGACTTAGATTTCAAGCTATGATTAATATTAGCTTGCTCATCCTCAAACTCTTCATCGTCAAGAAACTCAATATCTACCTCATCATAGTCATATTCTATTTCTCTAAACTGTAAACCGAATTGTACGCTTGGGTCTGCAAAGGTAGTTACCGCCGAATAAGGAATATAGACACTTTCTTTATGACCGTTAAAACTTAAAGTTACTCCGAACCCTTTATTATCGACTTTTAAGTCCTGATATTGGTATTGCAGTACTATTGTCATTTCTCGCGGATATTTTTCAAGCAAAGCTTTTGAGATTTTTACCGCAGGATGCTTAGTAATAAATGAAATAAAAAAATGATGTTCTCCGGGAAGCCCATTTTTTTCTACAACTTTTAAAACTTTGCATACAATAATATGCATTGCCTCATCTACAAGTTTCCCATAATCAATAATATTTCTGCTCATAAAAATTCTCTCTTACAATTCGATAAATTAACTAAAACTTTAACTCTAACTTTCGTTAGCTGTATACAAAACCATCTCCCCTATACTATTTTTTATACTTAAAATGTTAACAAATGGTAAACAGAAATATTTTTTTTAAATATTTTATTCAGTAATTTCAAATGCGGTATAACCT
The DNA here is from genome assembly GCF_000730245.1 of endosymbiont of Acanthamoeba sp. UWC8. Taxonomy (NCBI): domain Bacteria; kingdom Pseudomonadati; phylum Pseudomonadota; class Alphaproteobacteria; order Holosporales; family Holosporaceae; species endosymbiont of Acanthamoeba sp. UWC8. The sequence continues at coordinate 1,288,717 of NZ_CP004403.1, forward strand.
TCAAGATTTTTTATACTTGGAAATTTAGTAACCTTTATATTAAAGGAATAATCTAAATAACAAGATTTAAGGTTATTGTAAATATAAAATGCTATATGCTCAATTAACTTAAATTCTTTACCTAAAAGTAAGGCATGCACTTTACTACATAATTGATCATAACAGATAACATCAGTTATATCATCACTCTCACACCCTAGCGGTAGCTCAGGGTAATGAAGTTTAATATCAACTAATAATTTTTGCGGAGCTGACCTCTCCTCTTCCCCTACTCCCACTTTAACTAATACAGCATAGCCGGAAACAATAACAGCACAGTTAAGCTTTTTATTTTCGCTTCTGTGCTGCATTGCTGTTTTATTTAATTTAATCAATTTATTATCTTGAATAGAATTCCACCACTAAATGCGGCTCCATTATAACCGGATATGGTACTTCGGAAAATTCCGGTACTTTAGAATAAGTAGCTTGGAATTTATGCTCATCCACCTGAATATACTCAGGCACCGATCTCTCACCGGATTGCATCGATGTTTGTAAAATCAATAGTTGTTTTGAAGATTCTTTAACCTCAATTACATCACCAGGCTTTAACTTGTAGCTTGGGATGTTAACTACTTTACCATTAACAGTGATATGCTTATGGTTTACAAACTGCCTTGCTGCAAAAGGAGTAGGTGCGAACTTAGCACGATAAACTACTGCATCTAGCCTTGATTCAAGTAAACCAATTAGATTTTCACTGGTATCGCCTTTTCTTCTTGCAGCTTCCTGGTAAATCTTTTTAAATTGCTTCTCGGTAATGTTACCATAATACTTTCTAAGTTTTTGCTTAGCGTGAAGCTGCACACCATAATCAGTAAGTTTACGATAGCCTAAAACTCCATGTGCGCCCGGAGGGAAATTTCTGGTATTAACCGGATCTTTCGCTCTACCCCATAGGTTAACTCCCAACCTACGGCTAACCCCAAACTTTCTATTTAATCTTTTTGACACGTGATTCCATTTATAAGTTTTCTCGTTCTTAAGTTGTTTTTTATACAAATTTGCATACTTTATGTCAACTAATATATAATTAATTTTGAGTGCATACGCCATGCTTTGCTTAAGAATAAGCTAAACTTAGTGAAATAGGGTAGTAAAGGAATAAAACAATAACTAAAAAGATTAAAAGGCGCTATATGGTATTTTTTCAGTATTATAGTAACACCTTTTATCTTGTTTTAACTTAGATTAAGCAGCAAAAAGCTCCATGTCCAACTCAAAATAGCTTTCCGCACCTTCCATTAATTCGGCCTGTATTACAAGTATATCTTTTTTCATATTTTCCGTTGCGGAGGAAATTTGCAGCATTTGATCATATAGAGATTGATCCCTAAATTCAGCAAATAAAGGGTTATCAGCTTCATTCCCACTCATTAGCTCCAAAAATCCACTGTAATCCGAAAGATTATCTTTCACGCTTTCATCCCCATAAAGCTTACTAGCTATATCACTAATAACCCCGCCCAGATCCTGGAATATGGTTTTATAAGTCGCACTATGTGCCCCGTAATCATTTTGTATAGTTTTTAACGCTGTTGCATACTGATATAAAACCAAGTTTTGCATTTCTGCAATATCACAATAAACATTGCTTAAATTGATTACATCTTTATCTGTTATATAAAGCTTGCTTCTATCAACTTCACCGGGTTCATTGTATTTGTAAAAAAATCTATACGGTACCTGCTCTTTAAGCATATCAGCCTTACACTCATTGTTAGATTTCTTATATTCTTCTTTATCTTCCAGATAGTTAATAAAGAGTAAGTTTTGTTCAACCATTTGGTAAGCCAAATCTATTATATCACCGACTTCCCGGGCTTTATCTTCTTCCAAAATATTAATATTTGCTCCCGTATTGCCTGAGTCTAAATATTCCGCATTGTTATTAGGAAATTCGAAAGTTTCATCATTTTCTTCACCCTGCGTCAATTTTGCCGCTAATTTGCGGATAGCATCCATATTAGCTTGAAACTTAATATTATAAACTTCTCTATTATCCCTGCTTGATGAACCCATTTGCGATTGAATAGATAATATTTTTTGCGTAAAAATTAGTAACGATATTTCAGAGGTAATAAATTCTTTATCTTTAAGCTTCCATATATATTTATATATATCTTCATTAGAGTATAGTTGCTCTGCCTCATCCTTAGTAATAAAATGTTTTGTTGCTTCTTTTCCTTCAATATTGTTGAATATATTTTCATCATGAGCAAGATTAATTTTGTCCGGGTAAATGTCATTATAAGTGTAAGTGCTGATAAATTTGCTAAATTCATCAATATCTATATTATGTGAAGGGCTAAATTTAGCTAAATTTTCTTGTTTTGCTTCTTCTAATATATTTTCTATGGATATTTCTTTATAACTTAAATATTCTAAATCTAAAAACTCGATAGCCAGCTTCTCTTTAGCAACTTCTAAATCATGTTGCAAATTTTTAATATCCTTGCGAGCAAGTATTAAACTCTCCATACCACGCTTTATTTTTTCTATAGCAGGTTGGATTTCAGCGGCTGTAAATATTATATCTATACCACCACTAAATAAATAATTTATTGTAAGGCACGGAAGGGTTATATCCAGTTTTTCCTCTACATTTTTACCGATCATCACACTTAGCTGAAAGTTTCCATCGAATAAGACTTTATTATCATATGTACTTAATGCCACTCTATCAATTTCACGGCTATATTGCTTTAATTCCTGGTTTTTATAATATAGCAAAATAATGTTATTCGCTTCTATGGTATTGTCGTTTGCTTCTTTATATAGTGCTTTAACTATATCATATAAATGCCCTACTGTTTGCAAAGCATTTTCTAATATCCCCTCTCCGTACTCAATATCCGCTATGATTGCCTTAAACTTTATAAGTTCAATCATTTTATCCTTTGCTATAGGCGACTTCTTATTTAATAAATCATTTAAGTAATGCTTTGTATTCTCCATATCTTTTTTCCCTTTTATTAAGTTAACTTAATAAAAGTAGATTAATTAATTTTGAAGTAAAAGGATAATTTAAAGGCTAAGCAATTGTTTTACTTTTAATACTACCGCAGTCATACTTTAAGAGCCTATTCTTCTTTAACTTCATTATTACTTCAGTGCTTCACAAGCAGTTTTAATCCGTTTACATGCTTCGATTAAAATGTTTTCAGAGGTTGCATAGGAAATTCTAAAGAAGTTCTCCATGCCGAATGCTGCTCCCTGCACAACCGCTACTAGCGCATGTTCAAGTAAATATTCGGTGAAGTCACAGCAGTTATTAATAACCTCGCCGCTCCGAGTGCGCTTTCCGACCAACCCTTCACAGCTAGGGAACACATAAAACGCGCCGTTGGGGTTTTGACATTTTATGCCAGGGATTTCATTCAACAATCCCACAACCAAATCCCTTCTTTTTCTAAACAGTTCCGCATTCGGCTTTATAAAATCCTGGGAGCCGTTTAACGCTTCTAGTGTCGCATATTGGCTGATAGAACACGGGTTTGAAGTACTTTGCGATTGAATAATGGAAATTGCCTTTATCAAGGCTCCGGAACCTGCTGCATAACCTATCCGCCAACCGGTCATCGAATATGATTTGGAAACACCGTTTACGGTTAACACCCTTTCTTTAAGCTTAGGCTCAACTTGGGCGATTGTATAAAATCTTTGATCATCAAACATAATATGCTCATATATATCATCGGAAATGATGTTAACATGCGGATATTTAAGTAACACTTGCGCTAAGGCTTTTAGTTCATCTGAGGTATAAGCTGCTCCCGTCGGGTTACTTGGTGAATTAAGAATCAACCACTTGGTTTTATTGGTAATTGCTTGTTCCAAAGCCTGTGGGGTGATTTTAAAATTATTTTCCACTGATGAATCAACTATTATGGGAACACCTTCAGCTAGTGCAACCATATCGGGATATGACACCCAATAAGGCGCAGGGATAATTACCTCATCGAGCGGGCTAAGAGTAGCAAGCAACGCATTAAAAATTACCTGCTTTGCGCCACAACCTACGGTTATTTGCTTAGTAGTGTATTCCAACTCGTTTTCATTTTTAAATTTTCTACATATAGCCTGCTTAAGTTCTATAATGCCGTCTACTGCGGTATACTTAGTTTTCCCGTCATTTATGGCTTTAATTGCTGCATCTTTAATATTTTGCGGAGTATCAAAATCAGGTTCGCCCGCTCCTAAACCGATTATATCCTTACCCATAGCTTTTAACTCCTGAGCTTTTGCAGTTACTGCAAGAGTCGGAGACGGTTTAATAAGTTTAAGCCTGGTAGCAAGAAATTCGGAAGAAGTAGCCATAATATTAATACCATGATCAAATTATTCAATATGAATTCTATATAAAACATATGTGTAATAAAATCTACCCGTTAAATATTCTATATTGATTTTTCTTAACCAACCATCTAAAGCTAAACTTAAATCTTTAATTAATGAGAAATTATGATTTTATGTATTGATGCCGGTAATACTCAGATACATTGCGGAGTATACGGTGAAGGACAGCTTATAGCTGAAGCGAGATATGCTACAAACGATGGTATTACTTCCGACGCCTACGGCATCTTTTTAAAAGCTATTTTATATGAACAAAATATCAATATAGCAGATATAAAACAAATTATAATTTCTTCCGTTGTCCCTGCGTTGGATTATCAAATTAATAATGCATGTATACGCTATCTAGCTCTCACTCCTATATTCTTAAATGTAGAGAATTATAAAAAAATAAAGAATTGCAAGCTCCCGGAAAGTTTAGGTGCCGACAGAGTGGCTAATTTTATTAGTGCAACTACCTTATTTCCAAATAAAAATTTAATTATAGTTGATTTAGGTACGGCAACTACAGTTTGTGTGATTAGCAAAAATTATGAGCTTTTAAGCGGGTCAATCATGCCCGGGCTTAAAACCTCAGCCAAGGCTTTAAGCAGCTCAACGGCAAAACTTCCCTTTGTGGAAATAGAAAAAATAGATATAGGAATAGTTGAAACTACTGTTGATAGCATACAAATCGGTTTATTTTACGGCCATTTAGGCGCAATTAAGGAGCTGACCGCCCGCTTTCAAAGTAAATTTTTTACTAAAGAGCAGGCAACCGTAGTTGCAACCGGTGGTTTTTCCGAGATATACAAAAGAGAAGAAATTTTTGACTGTATTATCCCTGATTTAGTACTTCGAGGATTATATATTTATTCTCAATTAATTACTTCTTAATTGTAATGCTTAATCCTTCTCGGGTGGGTATAATAATACTTTCAAATTTTTCAGGATCACTGATTTTTCGGTTAAATTCCTGCATGGCGATTTTAAGCTTTTCTGGAGATTTTACTTCATCATTATATACAGCTCCGAATAAGAATACATTATCCGCAACGATAAGTCCGCCAGATTTCAGTAAATTGTAAGCAATATCCGAATATAGCGGGTAAGCCTGCTTATTAGCATCTATAAAAACTGCATCAAATTCTATACCGCTTACATATTTCTCTATGTTGCTTGCATCATCATTGATCAGCTCAATCTTATCTTTTTCCGAGCTTGCTTCAAGGTTACTTTTTGCAATATTATAGTGTTCCGTTGACTTCTCTATACTGATTACCTTCCCCCCATCTTGCAAACTTCTTGCTAACCAAAGCGTGGAATAACCGACACAAGTCCCGATTTCCAAAATATTTTTAGCTTTAATAAGCTTTAGCATTATATAGATTAGCTTTCCCTCTTCAGCGCCGATCTGGATGCCTTGCTTATCGGCTGGGGCAGATTGCCTAATCTTTATTAGCTCTTCATCTTCCTGAGCATATAGTGTTCTTATGTAATTAATTTTTGCCGAAGCTTCAAAGTCGCGTGCCATTTTTATTTAAACATTAAATGATTTACCGCAGCCGCATGAGCCTTTCTCATTCGGGTTCACAAAAACAAAACCAGATTTAATTTTTTCATCTATATAATCCAAAGTTGTGCCTACTAAATATAAGACCGCTTTAGGATCTATAAAAATAGTTACTCCTTTTTCGTTTATCTCTTCATCAAAGGCACTTTTCTCATTAGCATATTCAAAAGTATAGGCAAGCCCAGAGCATCCTCCCGACTTAACCCCGACTTTAATACCGGCACACGGTTTATCCCTTTTCTCAATGAGGTATTTCACTCGCTCGACCGCTTTATCAGTCAAGGTAATTACAGCCGGCCTCTGTTTAGAGGAATTATTTTCACTAATTTGCGACATATTCTCACTCTTCTTCTGAATTTTGTTTTTCCAAAGATTGTTTTAAATTAGTAATTGCAGCCTTAATAGCATCCTCTGCAAGTACCGAGCAGTGAATTTTTACCGGAGGCAATGATAATTCTTCCGCAATATCAACATTCTTTATGGTTAAAGCTTCATCCAAAGTTTTACCTTTAACTTTCTCGGTAACTAACGAGCTTGATGCTATAGCTGATAAACAACCGAAAGTTTTAAATTTAGCATCTTCGATTACTTTAGTTACAGGATTAACCTTAATCTGAAGTTTCATTACGTCTCCGCAACTCGGCGCACCGACTAACCCCGTGCCGACGTTTTCCTCTTCCTTATCAAAGGATCCTACATTTCTAGGGTTTTCATAGTGATCTATAACTTTTTTACTGTATGCCATAACCTTTTTCCTAAACTAACTTTTTTCATATTCTTATATTTATCTTAGTGTCCCGCCCAATTAACCGATTTAAGATCAACACCTTCTTGCAGCATTTCCCATAGCGGGCTTAAATCTCTTAATTTTTGCACACTGTTTTTTACACATTGTATTGCATAATTCACCTCTTCTTCAGTGGTAAATCTGCCTATACCGAATCTTATTGAAGTATGTGCAAGCTCCTCATCCACACCTAACGCTCTAAGCACGTATGATGATTCAAGCGAAGCGGAAGTACACGCAGAGCCTGAAGAAACCGCTAAATCTTTAATTGCTCCGATCATTGATTCACCTTCAATACAGGAAAAACTGATATTTATATTCCCGGGTATCCTGGCTTTCGGATCACCGTTAATATAAACTTCGGGAATTTGCATTATTTCGTGTAAAAACTTACCCGCAAGTCTTTCGACTCTTTGGGTTTCTTCCGCCATCTCTTCACGTGCGATTTTTGCTGCAATTCCTAAGCCCACTATAAGCGGGGTTGGAAGAGTTCCCGAACGCATTCCTCTCTCTTGCCCGCCGCCGTTTATCATTGCCTCTATTCTTACTCTTGGCTTACGACCGACAAATAATGCCCCTACACCTTTAGGTCCATAAATCTTATGACCTGAAATACTCATTAAATCTATATTCATGGCGATCACGTCAAGCGGAATTTTACCGAAAGCCTGTGCTGCATCAGTATGCAGAAAGACTCCTTTTTCTCTACATATTTTCCCGATTTCCTCTATCGGCTGAATCACTCCTATTTCATTGTTTACTGCCATTATAGAAACTATAACAGTTCTATCAGTAATAACTTCTTTTAATTTATTTAGATCGATTAAACCGTTCGGTTGAACGGGTAAATACGTCACTTTGAATCCTTCCTGCTCCAAGTGCCTACAGGTATCCAAAACACATTTATGTTCGGTTTGCGCGGTAATAATGTGATCTCGCTGATCACGATAAAATTTAGCTACACCCTTAATCGCCAAGTTATTGGATTCGGTTGCGCCTGAAGTGAAGATAATTTCCTTTGCACTTGCATTTATCAGTTTTGCAACATCTTCTCTGGCTTGTTCAATAGCTTCCTCCGCCTCCCAACCGTATGAGTGACTTCTCGAGTGAGGGTTACCGAATTTATGGGTAAAATATGGAAGCATTTCTTCCACCACTCTCGGATCAGTCGGAGTAGTTGCCTGGTAATCCATATAAATCGGAAGTTTCAACTGAGTCATAATCTTCTCCTATGCTGCATCGGTTAATCTGGTTTTTAAATATAAATCTTGCCAAACTTTTATAAATTTCTTCACTTGCTCTAGAGTATTTTCTATCCCCATACTCACGCGTATTGCACAACTCGCTTGCTTTTGTTCATACCCCATCGCCATATGCACATAAGGCAAATCCACTCTTCCCGAAGAACAGGCAGCACCCGTACTTACCGCAAACCCGTTTAAGTCAAAATGAATAACTTGTGTTTCATTATTTACACCCGGCATGGAGAAAGAGGAAACATTTGGCATTCTTGCCGCATTCTTACCGAATATTATCGAATCTTTAGCTATCCGCATAATTTCTTCTTCTAAAAAATCTCTATATTTTTCAAGCTTAGTAAATGAAGCTATGATCTGTTTAATTTTACTACATGCAACGCCAAGGCCGTGAATCGCCAGAATATTTTGTGTCCCTGGACGAAACCTGAATTCCTGGCCGCCTCCTTTCATTATTGAAGTAAGCGGCAACTGCTTTTTAAATATCAAAGCACCGACTCCAACAGGTGCACCAAATTTATGGCCGCAAATAGTTACCATATCAGCATCTAGCTCAGCTACATTTATCTCTGCTTTGCCGATATATTGTGATGCATCCGTATGTACTAATGCTTTATATTTTCGTGCAATCTTAACTACTTCATGTATCGGCTGAATTACTCCGATTTCATTACTTGCCATAATTACTGAAATCAGTATCGGTTTATCGGAAGTAGACAAAATCTGTTCTAAAACATCTAATTTTATCACTCCGTTACTGTCTATCGGTATTAACCCTTCTCCCACAACTTTCAAAACCGCCGGGTGCTCAATTTGTGAGGTAATACACTTGTATTCTTTCATCCCCGTGATAGCTAAGTTATTTGCTTCCGTTCCTGAGGCGGTAAAAACTGTTTTATACTGATCTGTTGCGCATAGGGCGTTAGCAACCTCATTCCTTGCATCCTCTAAAAGTTTTTTTGCATATCTTCCGTAAGAATGCACGGAGGAGGGGTTAAGCGGAAGATGTGCAATATCCTCCGTTGCTTCCCTTACTTCTTTAAGAAGCGGGGTAGTCGCATTATGATCAAAATAAACTTTTTCTCCTAATATCATAATTCTTTCTATGCACTCTTTTTATTAATTCTTCCGTTACAAACATCCGCAAGTGATACTGAATTTAAAAAATTAGAAATTTGCGCTTCCAACTCCGCCCACAGTTCATGTGTTTCACATCTTTTACTATTTTTGGCACAGCCGTTTAAACTTTTATTATTGCACCTGGTCATCCTAATCTGCTCCTCAACCGCAGCCATAATATCAAATACTTTAACTTCTGTCGGCACAGCCGCTAATTTATAACCACCCCCCGGCCCTTTAAAAGCTTTAACCAATCCTTCGCTTTTTAATTTAGCAAATATTTGCTCCAGATACGCTATATCAATACCTTGCCTCTCGGAAATCAAAGATAGCTTTTGCGGAAAACCACTGTCATTTATAGCTAAATCAACCATAGCCATAACTGCATATCTACCCTTTGTTGTTAAAAACATCTTCCCTCATCAATTCTTTACTTCTAATATTCAAATGGTTTATTATAATATAAATATGATTTAATATAAAAACCCAATGTTTTACTTGGCTATTGTTAATGAAATATATAATGCATTTTCCTTATGTTTTCAACAATAACCTAATAAAATACTAGGAAATTTTTAAGGAGCACCTTGATGGTAAAAGAAATTATTTTTAACGGGCAAGCAGGGAAGATTGAAGGCAAATACCACCAAAACCCGGATCCGCAAGCTCCGATTGCACTCATACTGCACCCCCATCCGCTGCATGGCGGCACTATGAATAATAAGGTTGTTTACAATATGTTTTATACTTTTGTTAAAAATAACTTTTCCGTGCTTAGATTTAATTTTAGAGGGGTAGGCAAGTCAACCGGTATTTTTGATAACGGGGTTGGTGAGTTGATGGATGCTGCGGCTGCAATGGATTGGTTACAAACCCAAAATCCTGAAGCCTCCAGTTATTGGATCAGCGGGTTTTCTTTCGGTGCATGGATAGCTTTACAGCTTCTGATGAGAAGGCCTGAAGTAAATGGGTTTATTGCTGTTTCACCTCCGGCTAATTCTTATGATTTCAATTTCCTTTCTCCTTGCCCGGCACAAGGGTTAATTATTCAAGGTACTAAAGATACGGTCGTCTCCGAAGAAGCAGTTTACAATCTATATGAAAAGCTTGAAAAGCAGAGAGATTCTAATGTTGAGTATGTCCCGGTTAATAATGCCGATCACTTCTTTGCCGGAGAATTAGATAAGCTGAATGAAGCTATAGAAAATTATATTAAGCCACGTATAGCAGTAATGCAAAGACCAAGAAAAGTTAAGCGCGACAGAAGACGCCGCCAACTACCGGATGCCGGCTAGAAGTTGTTGTCGGGAAGCTGATATAAAGGTTTTTATGACTGCGCACGGCAAGATATCCGAAAGCATACGCTTCTATAAGATCTCCGTTTAGAGGCTTCCCTTCAATTATAATTTCTTCTATAGATGTTACTTTGATACCAAGCAGATCACTTAAACATTTCATTATAAATTTATTTTTTCTTCCGCCGCCGCAAACATATAAATGTAGCGGCTTTTTAGGTAGCAATGATATTCCGCTCTTTACTGTTTCAGCAATGATTGCACCTAAACTTGCAGCCCCATCTTCTGTTGTCATACTTTCTAAAAAGCTAAAATCAAATGCATTTCTATCTAAAGCTTTTGGTGGGAGTTTTGAAAAATAATCATGGACTAAAAACTTGTTTACTATACCGTCATCGACTTTTCCGCTGAAGGCAATTTGCCCCCCTTTATCATACTCAATATCCAACCTTTTATTAAGAAGATCATCAATGGGAGCATTACCGAAGCCGGTATCAAAAGCAATTAGCTCATCTTGATCTATATACGTGATATTTGCTACGCCTCCGATATTTAAAATAGCACAGGGTTTAGCTAAGTTTGCAGCTATTGCCTTATGAAATATCGGTACAAGAGGAGCTCCTAATCCTTTAGCAGCAAGATCCTTCCTTCTAAAATCACTGATCACATTTATTCTTGTTTTATAAGCAAGTAAACTCGGGTTACCAATCTGCCAAGTTAAATGCTTTTCAGGTATATGTATTACAGTTTGACCATGAAAACCTATAAGCTGTACTTCTTCGGCCTTTAAGTTATTTAACTTTAATACCTCTTTTACTGCTTCTATATGTAAATGAGTAATTTCATCTTCAATCTCTATAAGCTCACTAAGACCGGCAGATTTAATGTTTCTTAGTTTATGTTTAACGCTTATAGGGTAATCCAAAGTAATCCCCTGACCACATTCTATTTTATTTTCACCGTCGCTAATTATCAGCGCGGCATCCACCCCATCAAATGAGGTGCCGCTCATAAGCCCTATTGCAAGTAAAGGATTGTTTTCATCCGCCAGTTTCATCTTTTCTCTTTTCATCAATTTTAGAAATCCGGATCTGCATAATTTTTCGGGGGAAATATTCCCTGCACTTTATCAAATAATAAGGGTTTAAAGCTGGGTCTGGATTTAATTAAAGCATACCAATGTTTGACTCGATGGCTTCTTTCCCAAGAAATATCTCCTATAAAATCTAAAACTGAAATTTGCGCAGCAGCAGCAAAATCCGCTAAAGTTATTTTCTCACCACATAAATAATCATTTTTTTGTAAAAGATGATCTATATAATCAATGTGATAGCTTAAGTTTTTTTTAGCTGCCCTTATTGCATTAGAATTAGGTTCACCGACTTTCGTCACCACTTTAATAAATTTTTCCGTTACTAAATATTTTGTGATTTCAGTATAAAATTTATTATCGAACCAATCACAAACACTCCTAACTTTAGCTCGTTCAAGCGGAGAATCTCCGATTAAGTTTTTTTCACTCATTACTTCTTCAAAATATTCAAAGATAGCGGAATTACTGTATAAAATAACATTATCCTGTTTTACCACTACTGGCGTATCACACGCAGGATTCAGTGCTGCAAATCCAGCCCTCCTTTCCCAATACTTTTCTGCAATCAACTCAAATTCCACCCTTTTCTCATTAAGCACAATTCTTAATTTTCTTGAAAACGGACAAATAGGGTGGTGATAAATTTCTAGCATATATTTTTTTATACTGAGTATAACTCTTTTGGTAATTTAAATTTCACGTTTTCTTCTACTCCTTCCATAATCTCTATTTTTAGCTTAAATAATTTGTTCAATTTATCCAATACTTTTTCAAGCAATATTTCAGGCGCAGAAGCACCTGCTGTAATACCTATCTTATTTGCTTTTGAAAACCACTCAACATTAATATCTTCTGCCCCGTCAATAAGATAAGATGTTATTCCCATCTCTTCACCCAAGTCCCTTAGTCTATTAGAATTTGAACTGTTTTTAGCACCGATTACCAATATTATATCTACACTCTTAGCCAAATTTTTTACTGCATCCTGGCGGTTTTGTGTAGCATAGCATATATCTTTTAACTCAGGCCCTTCAATATTAGGAAATTTTTTCTTTAAAGCCGCAATTATTGCTCTTGTATCATCTACACTTAATGTAGTTTGGGTTACATAAGCAAGTTTATCAGGGTTGTTAACCTTTATACTTTCCACATCCTCAAGCTTTTGGATTAGTATAACTTCGTCTTTCACTCTTCCGCTGGTACCTTCAACTTCAGGGTGGCCTTTATGTCCGATTAAAATAATCTGATGCCCTTCTAATTCGTGTCGTTGAGCTTCTTTATGAACCTTTTTAACTAGTGGGCATGTTGCATCAATTGTAGGTAAATCACGCTTTGCAGCTTCTTCTTCAACTTTTTCTGAAACGCCATGTGCGGAAAATATAGTTAGTGCACCGGGGGGTATTAAATCCACTTCATCAACAAAAACCGCCCCCTTGGCTTTTAAGTCCTCAACCACATATTTATTATGAACGATTTCATGACGAACATACACCGGAGCGCCATATTTTTGTAAGGCTTTTTCAACAATATCTATTGCCCTTTCCACTCCGGCACAAAAACCTCTAGGCCTGGCCAAAACAACCTTTAATTCACGTTCATTCATTAAAGCAACTTCTTATATTTTTATATATTCAAAGCTTATAATATGCCAAAAATCAGGTTTTTTCCAGACCTATTACAAAATATATAATTTCTATAATTTAACTAACAACCTTCCATTTATAAAAAAATAACTTCCCCAAAGTGTTATTAAAAAATACTATAGTATTAGGGGATAATTCAAATATAACTATAACTCTTCATTATTCTTTAAAATATATATATATAAACATTATGATTAATTATAGCCAGCTCTTCACCATATATGATAATGTGCTAACCCAAATGGAAAAATGGGTAAACGGTAGTAAAATCTTTCTATTTAATGTCCATTTATCTCTGATGTATGCGCCTTATAATCATTTACTTTATAACAATATTAAATCCTTTAAAGATATTATAAGCGGATTGGAAAGAATTTTAATAAGTTTTAAAGAAGCTCATGAATCTTTAGTAAAGTGTAAATTTAATGAGAATATATATTTGTATGATTGCTCCAAGCAACAAATTGATACACTTAATCTGCTAATTTCAGAGCATAAAATATTATTAAATAAGCATGAGGTTATAAAAAACAACTTAGAAAATTATAAATCAGCCGAAGCTGAAGGAATTGTTCTTAACATAGGTAACGCTCATGATGATCAGCAAAATGAGTTCTTATCAGTCATTTTTGTATCAGGCTTTGAGCCTTTAGATTAATTAACAATATGCTGCTCATTAATTTTAACTTTGTTTCTTTGTAAAAATCTATTTTCTAATGAAGGGCAATTAGTTACTAATTTTATATGACTTAAGTTAGCAAGGGTAGTAATTATAGCATAATTCAGTTTTTTGCCTATGTAAGTGTTACTATTATAAGGTAGCTTAAGCCCTGCCTTAGCTGAAGGACTTTTAGGTACCGCATATCCTAATTCCGTTACTTTAAAAGCTTCGTTTTTATAACTGGTGTCATATTTGCACTCTCTATCCATACAGTCGCAAGGTAAATCTTTTAACACTGCTTTACTGAAATGAGCTTCCCTACGGGGAGCCTTTGCCTGCTTATCCGGAACTCCGAAGGGCTTTATTTTTACAATGCTGCCGTCTTTGTGTATGTAAATATCAATGGGTACAATATTGCTGTGATCTGCATCAGCAGTAGTTGTGCCGTCTTTGAGCCAAAATATTTTATTGTTTTTAAGAATATGCAATGGCTTTCTTTGATGCTCAAAGCCTTGCTTCAATAATAATTCATGTAGCTCAGCGGCATTTAAACCTGATAATCTTAACTTCTTGGCTGCATGCCCGCGTTTATTAACTTTGTATTCTTCGATTGCTTTCATAAGCTCAGGATCTTGCTTAATAAAGTTTACATCCCAAATATTATCCACGGTTCCGATATCTTTAGCAATTGAGTTATAGGTATTAATTACTACATTATATATAAGCGAGTCTTTTTCAATTTGAGAAAGATCTTCATTTATACAAAATGCTTGAGTATCCTCGAATGCATAGCATCTGAAAGCTAAAGAAGAATAAAGTATAAAAATAATAGCTTTGCTTATTAGCCTTCTACTTTTTAAGAGCATAATGTTGTCTACAGAGTAATTAATTTACTTTTAAATAATATTAATATAACTTAATGGTCAACTTTAATTTTAAGCTATATTAATTAATTTCATTTAAAACTATTTTTAATAAATTAATTTTATAAGTTTTTTTAGTAAAAACATATGCAGGCTAATTTATTTTAGAACTTCATTATTAATTTTTATATCATATTTCTTTTTGGCGTCAGCTATATATTCCTTAATGAAGATATCTTGTTGTGTCTGCGCAAATAATGCTTGAGTTTCAAATTTATGTTTATCTAATAATTGTTTATTAGGTTTGTTTACCTTAATAAGCCTTGCTATCAGATATTTATTATCAAGCCTATAAGCAGCGGTAGCTTGCTTTAACTGTGTCCGGTAAATCTGATCAACCAGTTCGTTAGGTAATGATTCGGTATTATCCCTATTTAATTTTAGCTTTTTCAAAGTAACAAGTTTTTGTATATCGTTTGGTACAGGTTTATTATTCTTTAAAAGTTCGGCTAAATTTTTCGAGCTTTCTTCAAGTAACATATCCTTTTGCTCGTTAGCCCAAAACTTCATTAGCTTATCTTTTACTTCTTCCTTAGATTTAAATTGTTTATTATTTATTTTCTCTGTCTTAAGTACAAAGAATATATTGTCATCATAAGGAGTAACCATTGAAGTAGTATTTAAATCAGTAGAAAAAGCAGTAGTTCTAAATGCCGGGGAATTTTCCAAGTTTTTAGAAAATTTAGTATTAGGTTGCTCGGCTATTTTGGTGCGAATTAATTTATAATTACGCTCCTTAGCAATCTCTTCAATTGTTTTGTTATTAACTATTTCATTATCTATACGTTGAGCAAGAGTTGAAAGCCTTTCAAATAGCTTTTCTTCTATAAGCTGAGTTCTAAGAGTAGGTTTTGCTTCTTCAAAAGTTAACACTTTTTGAGGAATAATTTTATTTATTTCGAATAAATGGATCCCCATCGGTGATTGAATAGGCATGGAAATCTTACCTTCTGAGGTAGTGAAAATTGCATCTCCTATTTCTTTATCAAATCCTTCTCTGGTTAATGTCCCAATTGAGGTTTCCTGATTAATAGCTTTTAAACTTTTACCGACGGCAGCCAATTTTTCACCGCCTTCAACCCGTTTCTTAGCTTCTAAAGCTGTATCCATATCTTTAAAAATCAATTGTGATATAGTGCGCTTTTCAGGTTGAGTAAATAAAAATATTTTTGATTTATATTGAGCTTCCAACTCTTGATCAGATAACTCTACTTTTTGTTCAACATTTTTGATGTTGAAAGTAAAATAACTAACTTCTCTGGTTTCAGGAGTAGAAAACTCATTTTGATTCTTATCGAATATTTCTTGTAGTTCCTCCTCGGAAGGCTGCTTAGATAAAGTGATTTTATTACCGTCAATCTCATAAAGCTCTATTTCTCTTTCAGAATTAGCTATTAAGTTAACTTGTTCAATGAATTGCGGGGAAGGTAAGTTAAAAGACATAAAAGGCTGCACGAGATTATTAACTGCAACATCTTCTTTTAATGTGTTAATGAATTTATCTTCAGTAATACCCATACTGCGTAAAGTATTATCAAAAATTTCTTTATTAAATTTACCGGTACCGTCTTGGAAGCTCGGGTGAGAAGCAATATCATACTTCACCATCTCATCACTGACTAGGATCCCTAATCTTTTTGCTTCTTGGGAAAGCACTGCTTTATTAGTAAGCTGTTCTAATAAATTTTTAAAAAACTCGGAACCCTTTAAATCCTCTTCTGTAAGTTGCTGCCCGTAGGTTTGGCTTAAATGCTGTATTTGCTTGGAAACTGTTTCTTTCCACATGGATTGGGTGAATTCCTGGTTACCCACTTTAAATACATAGGGTTCATTACTTCCCCCTCCTAACATATCTCCGACACCCCATAAAATAAACGTAAGAGCAAGCAGAATCATTAGTGCCTTAATTGCCGCACTTTGTAAACTATTTCTTAAAAAACTAAGCATACTATATATAAAAAAATTAACAGCGCATATCTGTTAATACACGCTGTTATAACTTCGATCAAGTAATTTTGTTTACTTAGAAAACTTTACTTCAACTTTTGGAAGCGCCTTATCTAATTCAGCTAGAATGCTTGCTGTAATATCTAAGTTCTCATTACTGTATACAGTACTCATCTTAAATAGAACTAAGCTGTAATTATCTTGTTTTGCTTTACGCTGAATAATTTCATTGATGGTTTTTTCAACCTGAGACATTGCATCGGCATAAGCTTTTTCTATCTTCATTCTTTCTTCATAACCTTTTTTTTGAAAGTTTTCAGCTTCTCTGCTAAATTTTTCGCTTTCCTGTTCGAAAGCTTCTTTAGAAAGTTTTCTTTTATTACTTTCAAGTTCATTGAATTTTTTCTTTAATTCTTTTTCCTTGTTGGTTGCTTCCTTTTTAAAGCTCTCGGATTTTTTATTTACCTGCTCTTTAATGCTTTTAAAAGCCTTTGATTCTTCAACCATCTTTTGAGAATCAACTACGGCAATTCTGTTACCTTCAAAGTTATCTGATTTAGCAGAGGCTAAATTTGGCAAAAAGCTTAAAGTAGTGATCAACGGAAGGGTGATAATAAATTGTTTGATATTCAGTCTCATATATTTCTCCAAAAAATTAATTAAAAACGCGTACCGAAAGAGATCCTAAATGATTTTTTCTCATCATAGGATTTCTTTCTAAACGGTATACCATAATCTATTCTAATATTTCCTAATGCGGAATTCCACTTAATTCCGACACCAGCAGAAGCTCTTAATGAGTGATCATTATAAAATCCTTCTTTATCTTTCTGTTTTTGCCCTGGATCAAAAAGAGCTCCAAAATCAGTAAATGCCACCCCTCTAACCCCAAGTTCGGAACTTAAACCTACCGGGAAAGTGAGCTCTAAAGAACCGGTATAAAAAGTTTTACCACCCAATGCCTCTTTCTTTTCTTTAGTTCTCGGACCTATACCTGCACTGTCGAAACCGCGAATGTCATCACTGCCTAAAAAAGTTCTATCATTAATTCTCACCGGCTTACCTTTAAGTCCGGTAATGTTTCCGGCCTTAGCTACGAAGCTAAGGATTACATCTCTTTTATAAACAGGATAATAAGCAGCACCGACCAGCTTGTGGTCAATATAATAAGTTTGTCCACCCAAACCGGCTAAGTCCTGGTTGAATTTTAACAAATATCCTTTGGTTGGGTCTATCCTATCATCTAATTTATCATAAGTTAAACTATGGCCTATAGAAGAAACGGTATTTTTGCCTTCCTGCTCCCTAATATAAATAGAAGCATCAGAGGGGATATTACTGATCCTTTCCCTTTTAGCGGAATATCTGACTCCATGATATAAATGTTCGGTAAGTTCATAACCTGCACGGAGGACAAAACCTACACTTTTACTATCATAGGAACTTTCATGCGCTCTATTTTTACTATTTGAAAAAAGATCAAAGCCGACTGAAAGTGGATAATCCAAAAACTGCGGTTCGGTAAAGCTGAAACTTACATCAGCTGCTTTTTTAGCTCTGGTCAACTCAATCCCGACCTCTTGACCTTTTCCTAAAAAGTTGGATTCGGTTAAAGCAATCGAGCCTAAAGGGCCGCTGGAAGTGTTATACCCTGCTGCAAAGTTTAATGACCCGGTTGAAGTCTCCTGCACCTCAACGTCGATATCCACTTTATCAGGCTCATCAGTTTTGGAATTCTTGAATTCAACGGAATTAAAAAAGCCTAAATTTTTAATCCTTTGCTTAGATCTAAACACTTTCGTAGTGTTATAAGGATCGCCTTCTGCAAGCTTGAACTCTCTTCTGATTACATGATCCAGCGTTCTGGTGTTATTTTTAATATTTATCCGATTAACATATATTTTATAAGTTTCATTAATTGTAAATGTTATATCCAAGGCTTTGTTTTCAGGATCTTTTTCTATAGAATCTTCAACGTCTACAAATGCATAACCCATATCGCCCAGGTGGTCGGTAATTTTCTCAATACTGTTTTCAACCTGATTAATGCTATATAAATCCCCTGACTTCAATTCGAGTAAACTATAAAGTTTATCTATATCAATATTAGGAATTTTACTTTCTATTTTAATATTCCTTACATTGTAAGCAGGGCCTTCATGTACTACAAAACTTAATATAAACGAGTCTTTGTTAGGTGTAAGCTCTGCGGTTGCCGAGCGCACTTCAAAATCTGCAAAACCTTCCGATAGATAAAATCTTTTTAAAAATTCCTGGTCAATATTTAATTTATCACCATCATACACATCACTTGATGAGAAGAATTGGTACCACCTTGATTCTTTTGAAAGAATAGCGCTGCTAAGTTTTTGATCAGTAAAGACATGGTTGCCAACAAAGTTAATTTTTTTTATCTTGGCAACGCTGCCTTCATTAATTTCATAAACTATATTTACTCTATTTTGATCTAGTTTAATTAATTTCGGCTCTACACTTGCCGTATATCTACCGCGTTTTTGGTAAAGGCTTAAAATCTTTTTAACGTCTTGTTGTAGCTTGGCGTTGGAGAAAGAACTTCTTTCCACCATACTTAATTCTTTTAGGAGATCTTTATCTTTAAGTCTTTTATTACCTTCAAATGCCACTTTATTTATTAAAGGGTTTTCTTCAACCTCTACAACCAAAGTTGATTGTTGCTGATAGATTTTAATATTAGAAAAGAATCCGGTAGAGAATAAACTTTTAATGGAGCTATCAATTTTTTTCTGATTATATTGATCCCCTACTCTATTTTCTAAATAAGCCTCAACAGTTTCAGGCGATATCCTTTGATTACCGGTAACCTTAATTTGTTTAATGCTTTCAGCGAGAGTGAGAGAGGGAAATAAAGCAAAAGCAAAAAAGTTAGCTAACTGTAAAAATCTTTTCATATAAAAAAAACTAAATTGGAATTCTTAACTGGATTATATAAATATTTGCTAGATTGCAATCTTTTTTTCAATAAATAACTTTGCTATTTGCCAAGCAGAAACTTTATATCATTAAAAATCGCAAAAATCATAAGAGAGGCAAGCACAACGATTCCAATCCTAAACCCATGAGCCTGAAGTGTTGCAGATAAAGGCTTACCTTTCAAAGCTTCGATCGCATAATATAACAAGTGTCCGCCGTCCAGTAACGGCACGGGAAATAAATTTATTAACCCTAAGTTGATTGAAATTAATGCAATAAACCACAGTACACCACCTAAACCGGCTTCAGCAGATTCTTTCGAATAAGACGCTATTTTTACAGGCCCCCCTATTTCTTCGCTTCCTCTTTGCCCGCTTAGAATCTGCCAAATACCCTTAAGCATAGAAGTTGATATACTATAAGTTTGCTTTAATGATTCATAAACCGACTCAAACAAATTCAAACTCACATGTTCAATATCCCTGGAAGCGATTCCCAGCATTGCCATTTTAATTTTATTTCCTTTTTTATCAGCAATCTCTTTAATCTCAGGAGTAACCCTAATATTAAAAGTTCGAGAATCTCTCATGATCTCTAAATTTATAGAGCTACCGGTATTAAGGACAATATTCTCCTTAAGCTCATTAAAACTTTTAATATTCTTTCCGTCTATGGATGTAACTATATCTCCTATTTCAATACCTGCTTTTTCAGCAGCACTCCCGGTAACGACACTACCGATTTCAGGTGACATAACCGCCTTACCGAAGCTAAAAAACATTCCGGTAAAAATAATAATTGCAGTCAGATAATTTGCTAAAGGACCCGCACCTACAATCATTGCTTTCTGCCATAACGGCTTAAAATAAAAAGATTTGCTTTTTTCTTCTTCCGATAACCCGCTAATCTTCTCAAAATCCGGGGTACTTGCTGGGTTAGCATCACCAAACATTTTTACATATCCGCCCATAGGAATTAGCGAGACTTTCCATCTGGTACCATACCGGTCATTCCAACCGAACAACTCTTTACCAAATCCTATGGAAAAAGTTTCCACACCTACCCCAAACTTTCTTGCAAAAAAGAAATGCCCACCTTCATGCAGAAAAACTACCACCGAAATAGTAATTACAAACCAAAAAATGGTAAGAATAATTTCAATTAAATGTTCCATTATTTTATTCCTGAGATTATAACAGCTTTAGTAGATTTGAATTTTTCTATATATTATGCCATGTCTGAAAAAGTAGCAATAGTTTGGTTTAGAAATGATCTTAGGATTTTAGATAACCCTGCTCTCTTCCATGCCTACAGCAATTATGATAAAGTTATTTTACTATATATATATGATGACCAACTTGGGGGAAGTTGGAAAATGGGCGGAGCTTCAAAGTGGTGGTTACATCATGCTTTATTTCACTTAAATAAAACTTTGGAACAAGAAAACTGCCGTCTGATTTTAAGGAAAGGCGATAGCTTAGAGCAGTTAAAACAAATTCTTTTTTCCACTAAAGCTCAGGAGATATTCTTTAACGGCATGTATGAACCATATAATATTAAGCTTGAACAAGAGATAGAGATACTTTGTGACTCATTAGAAATAACGGGAACCAGATTTCAAGGAAATTTACTTCTTGAACCATGGGAAACGAAAACTACTACAGGTAAGAATTTTTGTGTCTTCACTCCTTACTGGAATGCTTGTAAAAAACTGATAAATACTAAAGATCCGTTACCCAAACCGAAATTCAAACCTTATCATCCTGAGGTTGCCGACTGCAATTTAGATGACCTTAATTTGCTTCCTGCCATTAATTGGGCAGGCGGATTAAAAGCAACCTGGGAACCTTCGGAGAAAAAAGCTTTGGGACTGCTCGAAGAATTTATAGGTAACCAATTAAGCGGTTATAGTGAGCTTAGGAGCCGTCCTGATATGGTAGGTACCTCATCTCTTTCACCTTATTTACATTTCGGGCAAATTAGTGTTAGATATTTGTATAATAGTTTAAGATTTTTAAGTTATCAAAAACCCGCCCTTTCTACTCAAGTTGAAAAATACCTTTCTGAAATAGGCTGGAGAGAATTTGCTCACCATTTGCTATTTTTTTATCCTAATTTACCCAAAAAAAAACTTTCGAGAAAATTTTGATAAATTTCAATGGAATAGTGATACGGAACTACTGAGAGCCTGGCAGAGGGGGATGACCGGATACCCGATAGTTGATGCAGGTATGCGCCAATTAAGGAGTATAGGTTGGATGCATAATAGAGTCAGAATGATAGCTGCATCTTTTTTAACTAAAAATTTACTAATTTCCTGGCAAGAAGGAGCTAAATGGTTTTGGGATAACTTAGTTGATGCAGATCTGGCCAATAATTCCGCAAGCTGGCAGTGGGTAGCAGGCTCAGGCGCAGATGCCGCACCGTATTTTAGGATATTTAATCCAGTGATCCAGGGAGAAAAATTTGATCCCAAGGGAGAATATGTGAGAAGATGGGTTCCTGAGCTTAAAAGCTTGCAAAATAATGTAATTCATCAGCCTTGGAAAAGTTTTTTATCCAACAAATTTAATAATAGTATTAATTACCCGCAACCTATTGTTAAACTTGATAGTTCGCGCGCCAGGGCACTTGCTGTTTATAAACAAATTAAGCCTTGACAAAAAATACAAAAACACATAAAAAATAATAACTTAACAAAAATAGCACCTTCTATAAAACATTAAATTTTTGTTAAATCACACATATTTAGTTGACCCTAGCTACCCAAAGTAGTAAAATAATTACAATAATTAATAAAACCAGTTAAAATTATGGCTCTTGAAAGCTTAGATATTCCTTTAGAAAATATTATTTCTAAGAAAGAAGTAAGAGAAAAAACTAGTTTAGAAACTTCCCCTTCGGAAGAAGAAGTAAGGGAACAGATTAAATTAATGTTGAGAGAAAAGCTTCAGGTAATGTATTCATACATGCAAGAATCTAAGAAGGCTTCTAATAACATGACTGCCTCTCAAACATTTGAAAGTGATGCTGTAATCATACCTAGTATAGAAGAATCAAAAGAAGCTTTCAAAGAGATTGATATGGGAGGTTCGGCATTTCATATGTTTGATGCTCCTAAGAGTGAAGCCCCTACTCAATCAACAGCGACTGAAGACGAGCTTGAAGAGTTTAAGCGCGATGCTGTTGTTATACCACGAGCAGTTGCAAGTCTGAACATTGCGCCTCAAAAAGCAAAACTACTCTCAAGCTCAAATGAAAATCAAACAATTGTTGAGCTTTCGCCAAAAGATGAATTTGAAGAAGGTTTTGTACATGTTGACGAGCCGACATTTGTGGAGTTGTGCTCTACTAAGTATTTTGACTCCATTTTAAGCGGTGCAAAAACCTTATGGGCTGCGAAGTCTCACCTTCCGGTTGTAACTTCTACTGCACTCGCTCTTTATTCTAATTTCTCGCTTATTACCTGTGCAGGAGTTTCTCTTTCGGTAATAGCCGGCTTAGATTATGCAATTAATGAAAATTGTGATAGAACTAAGGCCTTGCTTGGAGCTGCAGTTACTATCAGCGGTCTTGGAATCGGTGCACCGATAGCACAAAAATTGCTTGTTGCCGGGATTAGTTCAGTCGGAATCTTTGCAGTTGGTGCTTCCATATTTAACCCTGCTACTTTTGCAGGAATGGTTATAGGTGGAGCATCTACTTTCATGCTAAGTAAAACAGGTTACTGCCTTACAGCTGCATCTTGTTTAGGTCTTTCTACATACTTATCTAGTGTACTATCTACCACAGATGCACAAGATTTTGTGAAAGATGCTGTAAGAGCAGCAATTACTGATGAAATACAAGGTGAATTAGGTCGCCAAGTTGAAAATTGTAATAATCAGGTAGTGCTTGGTTTTATTCCTGTCGGCAAAATATTTAGTCCTATTACCAATTATTTAAATAATAAAGCATGCAATAAAGTTGAGAGTGTTGTTAACAACACTATTACTGACCGTATTCTTAATATTGGAGAAAATGGTCAAACCTCAGCACTTAATTATTGGAAAGGAAACGGGGACAAATTTTTAAACAGCCTTATGTTCTTCCCTAAGTGCCTTGTTGAATTTGCACCAATGGCGCTTGAATCTTGCAAGAACTATTATCAGAAAAACTTTAATTCTACTGTGATTGGCTTAGGTGGCTCAAATGCAGAATTGATGCAACGTTAGTAAAAATAGTTATTAACTAATTATATATTACCAATCTATAATGTAGGTTGGTAATTTTTTATTTGCTGCATTAACTAATTTTAATAAAAAAAATTATATAAGAGCTAAATTTACCTTGAAACTTAGCTTGTTATTGTATAAAAATAATCCAGTACGGTTTTGCCGCCGTAGCACAGTGGTAGTGCACTTCATTGGTAATGAAGAGGTCGCAGGTTCGATTTCTGCCGGCGGCACCAGTTAAAGCTTAGGATACAGCGTTTTTATAAAATTTATAAAATCTTAGTTTTCTACATATTTTCTACACTTGGTATAAAAAGATTTGGTAAAAATATAATTTATTAAATTTAGTATTTATAAAGGTTATAAATATAAAAGAATGATTTGCATAAGCAAAAAGGCAGCTTGTGCTTTCTTCATACTAATAAACTTTATTTGAACAAAATTTCTTGTAATTTCTTTACCAGCATAGAATGCTTAGTCGGGTTCTCTTCTTTAAGCTTTATAATATTTGCTAATTTCCACTATACGGCAGGTAAGGTATTTAGTTTCTCAATCCCACATAAGCTCCAGTCCGGATTTCCCTTCTTAAAGCTAATCAGCAAATGTTTGTCATTTTCAGTTAAAATATTTTGTATAATGTTAGTTACCTTTTTCCAGGTTACTTTTAAATCAGCATAGCTAAACGGCTTTATAGACATTCCTAAAAAATGTTTTATAAAAAGTTCTTCTTGGTTTATATAATGGCCCCTAGTTTTTGGACAGAAAAAAGACTAAAATGAGGTAAACAGCTCTAAGAAAGAAGGAGCAAGGAATGAAGAAACAAATAAAACACTACAGTGCTGAAGAGAAGGCTAAGGTAGCAATAGAAGCTTTAAAAGGAGAGCTAACGATAGCCCAAATCAGCAGCAAATACGGGGTTCATGCGAATCAGATATACCGGTGGAAGCAAGAAGCTATAGAGGGCATGATATATGGGTTTAAGAGCAAAGCAAAAGTGAAGGATAATAGCGAGGAAGATCTAATAAAGAGCTTATACGAGCAAATAGGACAGTTAACCGTAGAACGGGACTGGTTGAAAAAAAAATCTAAGCTGTTTGGCATTGGAACATAGAAAGGAGCTGATAGAGCCTGGGCATGGTAATTTGAGTGTGGCTAGGCAATGCAAATTGTTGACCCTCAACCGCTCGACTTACTATTACAAGAAGCAAGGATTAAAAGGAGAGGATTATAAGATAATGAAGCGAATAGACGAAATATTTACACAGCACCCTTATTATGGAGCTAGAAGAATGGCGCAGGTTCTGAAAGATGAAGGATATGAGGTAGGGCGCAAGAAGATAAGTAAATACTATAGATTAATGGCTCTAGAGGCTATTTATCCGAAAATGAATTTAAGTAAGAGGAACCAAGCCCATAAGGTCTATCCGTATCTATTAAGTGGTTTAGAGATCAATAGGCATAACCAAGTATGGAGTGCTGACATTACCTATGTAAGGCTCAAGCAAGGTTTTGTGTATTTAGTGGCGATCATAGATTGGTATAGCAGATATATCCTAAGCTGGAGGGTATCTATTAGCCTTGAGAGTGAGTTCTGCGTGGATGCCTTGAATGATGCTCTAGCTCGAAATGGAAAACCTGAAATATTTAATACCGATCAAGGAGTGCAGTTCACTTCTAAGGCCTTTATTGAAACCCTCGAAAAAAGCAAAATAGCTATAAGTATGGATAGCAAAGGCAGAGCTTTAGATAACATATTTATCGAGCGCTTTTGGCGATCATTAAAGCAAGAGAAAATATATAGGATAGAGCTAAATACCGTAAAAGAAACAAAGGAGGCTATCAATGAATACATGAATTTTTATAACAAACACAGGCTGCATCAATCATTAGGGTATAAAACCCCTAAAAATGTGCACTTTACAACCGTTAAAACCAACCTCGTAGAGGAGAAAAGTGGGTTTACCTCTATGCCTCTGCAAGACCAAGAACTTAATTTAATTGATAATAATTTTAAGGAGCTTTACACCTCTATTTAATTAAAAATTTGTCTAGACATATGGTGCCACGATAATAGTATTGTAAAATTGCTTTTAGATCATGGTAGTGATCCTTGGATAATTAATAAGAATGGTAAAAAACCAGTAGAACTAGCAAACGAGGATACTATTAGAGATTTGCTTAAGAATAAGCAAAATGAGAGGTTAGGATACAATTTACCATGGTCATCATCATATTCATCATATTTAATAGAAGGCTCCTTAGGAAATGGTACTGCCTCTAGGGATAAAGGTTGGGTTTCCATAATAAAGCAAGAGAGAAACAAAGAGAGCGAGCATTACCATGATTAATATTTCAAGAATTAGAATTTATAATATTTAAAGTGTTTTTCTCTTAATAAGATAAAGAATAGAGAAGAGTTTTTGCAACAAACTGTGTAAAAAACCAAGTAAGTATTATCAAATAATTATTAGGCTTAGGTTAATAAATTATTTATATATAACTACAAATAAATCGCGAGGTTGCATCATTTTATATACTTAAAGTATTAACATTTATATTAACAAATAATTATATCAAACTCATAACCAACTGTATATTTTATAAATTATTTTTCACCTTCCAGTAGCTTTCCCCCCGCTTCTTTGCAAGAACCGTCGCCATTAACATAGTAATATAACCTAGCCTTCTTTATCCCTAGTTTCTTTGCAACTTTCTCAGCTATTGACTTACGATTTGACATGGCAGCCACTGCCATCTGTAATGTTGCTACGTCCTTATCTCCTTTATTGCTTAATACCTGCCCATTTAGCTATGGTACTTTTACTGATCCCTAGACCCTCCGCTGCTTGACTGAGGCTATATCCTTCTTCAGTTATTAGCCTTACTGCTTCTACTTTAAATTCTTTTGTATAATTCCTTCTTGTTTCTTTTCTCATTTCTTTCCTCTGATCGGTTATTTCTTTTTTATCAGAGTTCCTTTTCTCCTTCTCTACTTTTTCGGGACAACATTATTCTAAAAAACCTCATAAAACTAGATAACTTCTTCTTTTAATTTCATTCTTTGCAACGCTACCAATTAACTAAATTGTTATTTTGGCGCTTACCGGTGCTTCAGTGATTCAATTATATTCTTCATTTATTTAGTAAATTTAGTAAAACACATCTTTATTACTATTTATTAAAAAATATTATATTTTTATTTAAAGTGGACTTCCATAGCAAATTTTTAAATATTATAATGCGAATATAACTTATAGTTAAAAACCTTAGTCAACACAAAAAGCTTATTACACTACCTTTTAAAGCTTTTCTTATAATATTTTATTACCGGGTAATTAACTATTAAGTAAGACTGCTCTAGATACCCGCCAGTATTTAAAGCAGTATTTTTTTAATTCAAATAGGAGAAAATAATGCGTAATATTTTAAATCCCATTTTCACTAATTATTATAATACTACTCAATCTGTTAATAAAGAAGAAATTGAGCAGTATTTCAAGAATATAACCAATGAACGGGTAGGACGATGGTTTGAAGCTTTTTTGAAGTTTACAAATCAAAAAATGATCACAGGTATGGTAATGCAAAACCTATTCCAAGATTTACAAGAAGCCCAAATAATCACTACTCCATTATCTATTTTAGATGTGGGGTGCGGAGAAGGGGAACTAGCTATGCAAATTTTACAAACTTGGTCAACACAATTACACTGTATTTGTTATTACGGCATAGATACTGATACAAGTTTTATTAATACTATTCATAATGCTTTAACCGATTTACAAGTTCTTCATCGGCTTAAGCAAGGTAGTTGTTTTAACTCTGATATAGATGACTTGCCAAATAGTATGAACATCATCTTAGCTTCAAATGTTGCATACTATGCTCCTAACATCGATAGATTCATGCACTCCCTTCTATCAAAAAAGAGTTCGGATGGTATTTTAGTCTCTATTCATGAATCTTCTACCTCTATTCCGAATTTTTTAAGAGAAAAATATGGTGCTGAAGTAGATACTAAAACAGCATATAAGATCAAAGTCTGCTTAGATAATGTGCAAGTAAAGTATTGTGAATTTATGCTACCATCAAAGATATCTTTACCCGAAAATTATCATAATATGGCATTGCAATTGCTGAAATCTACTCAAAGTACTGCGAGTAACCTGGACATTCCTGTTTTAAATGCTGATCATCAGCAATTTAAAATGCTTCTGGAGTTTGTGGTTCAGAAAAGTTTAGAATCATTAAAACATCAAGGCTCACTAAATAATTATATTAACGACGTACTTGATATAGCTAAAAAGAATAAAGGCTCTATACCGATTAAATCTTCTGTGGTTTTAGTTGTTCCGGAAGATGTACATAACAAAATTTATAGCATTGTAGACAAAAAAGGATTCTCTAAACCTGATGATATAAGTTATTCTCATTTTATGCTATAACCGTTTATTAAAGGCAGGAGAGTTTTCCTGCCTTTATACCTGTATCAATAACTTTATCTATATAATTAGCCTCTATAATTTCCAAACAATAAAAATTTTCATACACATTATTCACAATATCTAATATGGTTTTATGGTCGTAATTAACTTTATGAGTTTTTAAGGCTTTATCAACCTGGAATATTGCTTGTTTGAAAAGTTTATTTTTTAGTTTGAACGGTTGCTCATTTGAAGAAATAGGTAGTATTTCTTTTAAAGATGATAAATGCTGGCTTACAATTAAGCTTTCAATTTTGGATTTCGTAATGAAAGAAAATACCCCTCTCACCTTTCTTTTATCTAAAGTAAAGTTAGGTATGTAATGTATTTCTAAATACATGAATTCCTGTTCTTTACATTGCCATAAATAATTAAAAGTAACTTCTTCTCCTAAAAATGCTTTATTTAAAAATGGTTTACATATCGTGTATCCTTGCTCCCCTACTAATTCTCTGAGGTTTTTTCCAACTATATCTTTACAAGGTATATTAAAAATATTTTCATATGTTTTACTTAAAAATAAAAGTTTATGACCTTTATCAATATATGAGAAAAACATAGGAGAGTCTAAATTTAGAAGTTTTAAATAACTGTTATCAAAACATTCCAGCGAATAATCTTGGCGATAATCATATTTTCTATCCCTACTTATTAAAGTAGAATCCAGTTCATTAATAGTTAAAAGCCATTCATTACATATTACTATACCTATATCCTTAAACATCTTATATTGTTGTTTAATAGCAAACTGGTTAGTATCAATGCTTTTAAGTAGTTCGTTTGATTGCTCAGTATTCTTTTTTATATATTTCTGACTTATAAGGATTAGAGATTTTATATACTGTATTTTTTCATTAGTACTTAAAGAGTATTGCCTTACTTCACCTCTTATTAGATCATTAGCTCTAAAACTATAGTAGTTATATTCATTTAATATCAAATGATCTAGCAAAGTTATATCAAATACTTCTAAGGATTTAAATAGTTTTGAGGTTACTTTTATATCTTCTCTTGATGGCAGTAGAATGCCGCTAGGATGGTTGTGTGCAACAATTAATCCTTTTGCTCTATATATAAGTGCTTTTCTTACTATGTCTTTAGGATTTACCCTGACCGATTCCAGATTACCGTCGGATATAAATTCTTCTTGAATTACTTTATATTTATGATCTAAATATAATACAGCAAAAACTTCCTTATTGTTTCCTTCAAAAACTAGCCTACAATATTCAGATACCATCTTAGTATTATTTAATACTGATATTTTATCTAACTTTTCCTTTTTGCTTCTTCTAATACCTTCTTTTATATATTTAAGTAGCAGTACTGATTTATCATTAAGATTTGCATATTCTTTAATGCAAGCTTGCTCAGTTTTAATTATCTTTGATAAGCAGCCGTATTTGTTAATTAGCTTTCTTGCTTTGCTGGGTGCTTCTTCACCTTCTGATTGTAGTAATAAATTTTCAATAAACTGGTAATCTTCAAGAGAGCTTATTTTATCCTCTTTAAGATGATTAGTGCCCATTCTTTATACTCAAACAAACTTAAAAGGTTATATTATTTTTTAAGTGATATTACTTATTTTTCATTATTATCAAAGTGATATATGGATTAATAAATAATTATTTATATGTGAAATATTGTTTATATTAAACATTTATAAAGATGTTCAGCAGCCATCCTACTTGATAACTATACTAGTTATTATAACTTTCAGCTGCCAGCGACAGTACTTTACTACTACATTACTGTACTAATGTAGTAGTAAATAATTATTTATACTCAATTATAAAAGCTTATATATTAGCACAAAATTTAATAGGGTATTTAATTTATCATTAAAGACAAATAGTAAGATTAAATTAGAAAATATATTTGAAGGAGAGAATTATAATTTAATCTCACAACAACTAAGCAAGGCTTTAGCCGGAGAAATTGAGTTATATAGATATTATAAGTATAATACTAACCAAAGTCCAACCTTTATAAACTTATATTTTTTACCATTACACTTTGAAAATGACATCTATGATAAAATCCTAGGTTGCTATTTATTTCATATACCGTAAGTAGCTATGCTGTCTTGAATATTTAATATTTTATGGATTCAAGGCTAGAAATTTGTATGAAGTTCCCTCTGTGAGGTAGACATTTGCTGTCTATATATAATTATTATAATAAAGGGTTTTAAAATCATTAGGCGATAAATAGCATAAAGAAGAATATCGACGTTTATTATTATACCAGCACTCAATATATATCAAATATACTGGTTTCAGCATCGTGTAAATTATAGAATTTACAATTTACTTCAGTTTTCAAATTACTAAAGAAGTTCTCTGCAACTGCATTATCATAACAATTACCTTTAGCACTCATACTACAGCTGATTTGCTTTAAAGCCCAAATTTCCTGAAATTTAATAGCAGTATATTGGCTGCCTCCATCAGAGTGAAATATTAAACCTTCTTCATAATATAATAAATAAAATAAGCTTGCCTTAAAAGATTTTCAGCCAAGAATTTAAAACCATCTAAATGATTATTTGCAGTCGTCCATTTAAATATTTTGTAATTATCTAAGCATAATATCTTATCCTTTATATAAAGCTCAAATTTATCTAACCAACTAAAAATTTTCTCAAAATTATTTTTTCTTTAGTATCTTGGTTTTCTAACTAGCTAAAACTGTTTTTATTTGAATGCTTTTTTTATCGCATATTAATTAACCTGAATTAGTTCTTAAAATATTACCTAACACTAGAAGACAGCATGTGTGATACGCAATTAAGCTCACTTTACTTTTAACATTCTTAGGGAAATAAACGTATTAATTAGCAATGTGACTTTTAGGGAAAAATAAATCTGGTATTAAAGCCAAGGGTGAACACTAATTACTGAGAAAATTCCCAAATTAAATTATTTGCCGGTGAGTATTCGCTCTCATCATGAATTTCGATATATTCTTTAATTTTTTCCTCAACAACGGTTTCCCAATATATCTTGATCGGCTCTAATATTTTTTGCACTAATGGATTATCATCATAGCATTTATCTGATATTATCTGCGGGTATCTTACTATAAACTCACTATCTTCAAAAAATGAGGAATAATTACCATCATAAACACCTAACAAAATATTTATTACACCATTAATACATTTACCTTTTAATACTTCCTCCTCAAAATGTTCCATGAGAGGAATTTTACCCTCCAACATTGATGACTTGATAAACTCGGCCATACTATTACTAATAAGTGAGTCATGCTTGGTAGTAAGTAAGCTGCCGATTTCACAGGTAGTCGCTGAATGATAGTTAGGCATAATTTCCAGAATACTTTGCAGGCCATCAACTTTATAATAATCAATAAAAATATTTTCCAATACTTCTGCTATAGCCTGCTTATAGAGCATTTTCTCTCTTTCTTGAGCGTATGGTGAACCCATATTATTAAAAATTTGAAACATAAGTTTATGAGACAATTCATGGATCAGAGTACCTTTCGGTAAGGTGTTTTGTTCACTAAGCTTTACTGCTAATCTTTTATTGAAATCGATATAATAACCTTTTGAACCCTCCTCATTAAAATTATTTACCAGTTCTATAGTATAATTTTCATCCAAACTGACAGTATATAAAATTTTGTATAAAGTATTATTTTTACTCAAGTTCAGTAGAGTTTCATATATTTGATCATCATTTAAAAATTGCGAATAACTATATGATAATAACCTGGTAATCGGCATGCTTATACTTTTTACCGGGCATTGATTATATACGGGGAAATTATCGATTAAATTCAGATAATCAATATATTCATCCTCGTCAAGAGATTGAGGAACTGCACCTACTTTAATAAGAGCTTTTGCCGCTTCATTATTCCAGTGAATTGTGGCTATTTTTAGAGGAGTAGATCCAAAAGAGTTACACTCATTCCAATCAACGTTCTGAACATGCTTTGCAATATACTCTATAAGTTTAATATTATTTTCTCTTGCGGCATAATGTAATATACCTGAAGCCTTAATCACCGGATTAGGAGCAGATAAAATTTCTTGATAGTCAAGGGGTAATAAGGAAATAAAGTCTTGCATATAGATTATGAACCAATTATTGGAATTAGCACATTATAACTAAAAATAATATCTTTTCATTAAATAAATTGTAAACTTTTTATTAAATCAAAATATATCATCGTTATTATCTATAATTAAAAAAGAGCAAGTTATGCAGCATAAAAATGAGCTAGCAGTTACAATTTTAAAACCGAACTTTTTTATCCTTTTTCAAAATCAGCGACTTTTATATTGTTAAACCAAAACGATCTAACATATCTTTAAAATAATCCGGAAGCGGCGCTTTAATAATTATATCTTTCCCTTTATAATTCAGCCTGGTTATATAAGAATGAAGATATAGTTTTTGCTCAAACTCAAAAGCCTGCTCTTTACTATTATATTTCGAGTCCCCTAAAATTGGGCAGTTCATTGAAGCACTGTGTACTCTAAGTTGATGAGTTTTTCCGGTAATCAGCTTAAATTCCACTAAGGCAGCTGTATTTAAGGCATAATCGAGCACTCTATATTGAGTAATAGCTCTTTTCCCTCTATCGGTTACCTTTACACTTTCAAAATTTTCATCGGCTTCTTTAGCTAAAGGAAGATCAATCTCCCCTGCATGCACTTCCGGCACCCCGCAGAGTATAGCAAGATAAGTTTTGTTCATCTGCTTAGTTCTGATAAGTTCCGATAGCTCCGCAGCTGCTCTATTATTCCTTGCGACAAGCAGAACACCACTGGTTTCCTTATCCAATCTATGGATAAGCTTCGGCCTATCAGCGCTTTCAAATTTAAGCGACGGCAACAGATCATCCAACGAAACTCCTACTTTAGTCCCGCCTTGGACGGCAAGGCCTGCAACTTTATTGATTGCAAGTATATCCTCATCTTTATATAAAATATTTTGCTCAATCATCTCCAGCAACTTATGATGCTTAGGATGCAGAGTCATCTCAGTTCGTAATTTATTTTGCGGCTTACTTTCTAATTCGGTAAGGTCAGGGAATCTAATTTCCTGCTCCGCAAGTACTCGTGTCGAGGTTTGGACTCTTTTACTATCCACTCTTATTTGACCTTTCCTGGCTAATTTAGCAATAGTTGTAAAACTTATATTAGGAAAATTTCTTGTAAACCATCTATCAACTCTTATCCCATCATCTTCCGGTTTTATCTTAATATGATTTATCTTTATTGCCATTTGTTATGTTACCTTTTAAATTAGAACTAAATACTTGTTATTTATACAATGAATAATATCTTAAAAAAGATTGCCGAAGAAGTGAACAATATACCAGACGTTATTATAAAAGGCAAAGTTTCCGGTATAAAAGGTTTAATTATTTCCGTTCGGGGCTTAAGGAAGTTTGCGAGCATCGGCTCAAGATGTGAGATTTTCTCAAGCGGCGGCAAAATAACTTCTGCTGAAGTGGTCGCAATTAATGCTCAGGAAATACTGCTTATGCCTTTTGATGATGTAACGGGAATCAGTGCTAATGACGATGTTGCGTTAAAAGCTGCCGAACAATCAGTTTATCCGAGCCTGGAATGGCTGGGAAGAGTGGTGAATGCTTTCGGTGAACCAATAGACGGCAAGGGCGCTTTAAAAAAAGGAACTACTCCTTATTTTTTAAAAAGATCCCCTCCTCCCTCACAGTCAAGAACAAGGGTGGGCGAGAAAATGAATGTGGGAATCAGGGCAATAAATACTTTTTTAAGTTTATGCAGAGGCCAGAGAATGGGCGTGTTTGCAGGTTCGGGGGTAGGTAAATCCATGATGATCGCAATGCTTGCCAAGTATGCTGAGACTGATGTCAAAGTTATCGGGTTAATCGGCGAAAGAGGTAGGGAAGTTCAGGAATTTATCGAAGATTATTTAGGCGAGGAAGGGCTTGCGCGCTCGATCGTAGTAGTTGCAACCTCTGATGAATCTGTGCTACTTAGAAGGCAGGCTGCAAACCTTACTCTCTCCTTGTGTGAATATTTCAGTGACCAGGGGAAAGAAGTTTTATGTATGATGGATAGCGTCACCCGCTATGCTATGGCATTAAGGGAAATAGGTCTTTCCGTCGGTGAGCCCCCGACTGCCAAAGGTTATACGCCGGGAGTGTTTGCCGAGCTACCGAGATTGCTTGAAAGAGCTGGGCCTATGCTTAAAGGCAGGGGAGCAATAACTGCCCTATTTAGCGTTCTGGTTGAAGGAGATGACCACAATGAGCCGGTCGCCGATGCGGTAAGGGGGATTATAGATGGACATATTGTACTTGACAGGAACATCGCTGCCAGGCGATATCCGGCAATTGATATTCTAAAAAGCGTTTCCAGGATGATCCCCAAATGTAATAATGAATATGAAAACAAATTAATCAGTAAATCGAGAGGGCTTATTTCAACATTTGAGGAAATGGCGGATATGATTAGAATCGGTGCTTATAAAAAAGGTTCCGATCCTTTAGTGGATGAAGCAATTAAATATCGAGAAGGGCTGGAAAATTTTTTGAATCAAGCTTATAATGAACACGACGATTTAGAATCCTCTTATTTAAAATTAGCCGGAGCTATTGATTTCAAACCTAATGCATAAAACTTTATTTATTATCTTAGTTATATTTTACAGCAACTTTGCCTCAGCATTTGAAGCAATTTTAGTCGACCCACAACAAGAAATGAGAGCAAAAAGTTTGTTTACTTTAATTCGCTGCACCCAATGTAAAGGCCAATCGATTAAGGATTCTAATGCAGAGATTGCACTTATAATCAGGCAAAATATACGTAAACAGGTAGAAGATGGGAAAACTGATGAAGAAATATTAGATTTTCTTGAAGTAAGATACGGCGAAGGAATAAATATGAACCTGAAATTTAATAGCAAAAATATTATATTATGGCTCCTTCCTATAGTACTGCTTTTAAGCGGCGGCTATCTAACTTTAAGGAAAGCTAAGCTTTTTGGTGTTTAGTTATATACAGCTGATAATATAACTTATTCCATCTTTATTTACAAAATATACAAAAATAAATAAACTTATTTATATTATTCACTATCTTCTTGTGTATTCTGAACATAACTATTTTCTTTTTTAATCGCTCTGATAATCTCCAAATAATCTTCCCCTGAAAGGTAATCCGCTTCGTATCCGTAATCTTTTTCATCATCAATTGTAGAAATTAAAATATATTCCTCTTTACTGATCTGTTTTTCTTTTCCTTTCTTACTCATTTGAAACCCTATGTAATATTTTATTTATTTATTGAATTATTTAGTATTTTATTCTCTTTTTTTTCATTTACAAGTTTAATTTTAAAAGTATCTTTTTCTTCATTATGATTCAATTTCCATTTTTCATCTATCTCAGCTGCTTTGCTATAAAGAAAATATCCTGAAATCCCTACAATTAGCGCTGAAGCTCCTAATACAATGCCGTATGCTAAAGGATCATAGCTTACCGCACTTGTTAAAGAGGTGGTAGCATTTCCCATAACTTGCGCTGAAGAGCCCGCTAACATCGCGATAGGGGATACGACGGCTCCCAATAAGGTTAACACATTACCTGAAGGTATGCTTAAATAGTCGCTAACTAAAGGAGGAACTTGAGAATGTAATTTATGCTGCAAAATAAGCGGTGTTTTAAATTCATTATAATTTTCCGTGATATTATAATTTCTCAACGACTCTATTTCAAATGCTTGCTTTGATAATTTTAATATATTTTCTATTTGCGCTTCGGCATGTCGAGCTTCTTTATTTACAGCATTTATAAATGCCTCATCATGCAATGCCTGCTTTAACTCTTGCTTTTCACTACCGTAAACTATTCCTTCCTCTAGTCTTAAAACCGATATACCCTGATATTGCACCCCTACTTGCAAATCATGATTTGATAGATAAGTTTCTAAAAATTCATTAGATGATGCTTTCTCACCTCCCGACCAAATATCCCCTATTTCCTGAGCCTTAGCATTCAAATACTTTCTTCCGTGAAAAGTACAGGCGCTTGAAAGGTCATGTACGATTATTTCACCTGTTTTTAGGTTTCCGCTTTTAACTAATTTCGGCCTTGCCCCAAGCGGTACGTCAGTATCATATAACTCAAACTCTATGTCTTGCCCAATATTTCCGGCAATTATATTTTGTAAATTCCCCGGCGCTTCTTTATGGGATTCCAAAATAAAGCTTGTCGGTACGAATCTTCCTGTTCTCTTTCCTCTTTCATCAGCACGTTTAATTGATATCTCAGGTTCAAGTGAAACCATTTTAATATGAACCCGGCCACCCTCTGCTGTTCCCAAATTAATTTTTTCTTGAGAAAGAGCAACCCCGTCAAACAGTATGTGGGGCGCTTGCCCGGTTTGTACCCTATCGCGTTGCGTCTTAATTATTTTGTAAGTAACCAATCTGGCTTCATCATGATTTAATTGGGCATGTTTCCATACTTCCGATCCTAATCGACTGTTTTCTGATAATAATGAACGATAATTATCCGTATTCAATTTTATTACATCATTCCAAGGAACTCCTAAATTACCGGCCTGCTCAATCATTAAACTTTCCGCCGTTCCCTTGCCGCATGCTGGAGCGCCGGCTAACATAAAAGTGTGGCGTTCATTGCCTGAATACATACTAATAGGCCTTACTACAACAATGTTCTCTTCGCCTTCCTTTTTTTTTGGATTATCAGGAAGCTTAAATGCTGCTTTCTCTTTTATTATGTCTTCTACAACCCCATTAACGGTAACTTCAATTATATTTTCCAGAATTTCTTTTTTTATAGCA
Organism: endosymbiont of Acanthamoeba sp. UWC8; assembly: GCF_000730245.1. Taxonomy (NCBI): domain Bacteria; kingdom Pseudomonadati; phylum Pseudomonadota; class Alphaproteobacteria; order Holosporales; family Holosporaceae; species endosymbiont of Acanthamoeba sp. UWC8. The sequence continues at coordinate 1,325,878 of NZ_CP004403.1, forward strand.
TCTTTAGCAATCTTCTCTATAATCGTTTTTCTTGTCTCGCCTAAGTTAAACTCTTCAAGCTTATATTTACCGGATGCTATTCTTTTATTTACCAAGGCTTTTATTTCTTCCACTTTAGCCGCTATAGGATTAAGCCTTGAAAAGGGATCCTTGTATGACGGTCGATCTAAGGTTTTTATAGCAGCACCTACTTCTCTATCGACATAATTAGTAATGAGAGGGAGCTGTTTTTCAATAAATATATTTAACTTAGGTGTAACTTTATTGTCGTATATTTGTTTAACTAGAGGATGAAAATCACGTTCGTCTTCTATTTGAATATTACTTACTACAGAAGCGATAGTATTCTGGAATGCTATTCTATCAGGGGTAAAATTAATCATATCAACAACGTTTTTTACTCCTGTTGCTGCTACTATTTCAGCAATTTCCAACTCATCTCTTTCGGAGTGATCGATAATTGTAAACCTACCTGGATCGCAAGTTCCATTTTCATCCCGAAGGGCAGCTAGATACTCATCTACTCTTATAGTTGTTTTCATAATGAAACTCTTATACTTTATATCCTCTTCTATTTCATAATAATTCAAATGTATTAATAATCAGTTAATAAATAACAAATTTTTTAAAAATTACACGTTATGTAAGCAATTAACTATTATTGAGCATATATTAATGATGAAGTGAGGCAAGAAGCCGATACTCTACCTTTAGTATAAAAACTTTCGTTATTTTTATTTCCGATAAATGGTCTACAAATGAAATCTAAAACATTCTGCTAAGCAAAAGCACTGCTGATATCCAAATTATGACCACTATTAGAAATATAAAAAAGATATAAGGTGAGATGCTTACTAAAGTTGCACCCGCTATAAAAGATAACATACTCCACTGAATAAAAGCTCCTAAAGCTTTTCCTCCCTTCTCACCCAGTACATCAGCAACACTTTTACCTTTACTTTTTAATTCGTCATCAAGCGGGATATAGAGCATTTCTTTTGTCGGCTCAAAGAAAGAATACTTACTTGCTTTAACTACTATATTTTGTATAGCTCCTATTATCACACAAAGAAAAAGTATATTATGATCTCCCCACCCTTGAGAAATAGAGCCTTTAAATACGATTAGTATAAAAAATAAACTCCCGGTAATCAGCATAGTAATAGGTGTAACCAATGCCCCGACCTGCCACCTCAATTTTCTTAAAACAATAGAACTGCATAATATAAAAAATATACTGCTACAACTCATGGCCACTTGAACTTTAGCTATAAAATGGCAATAATCCAACGAATGGGGATATAAAAGACCTAAGTGTTTTTTCCATACCCCCTCAACTAAATTAATCGAAACTCCGTAGCACATGATGATCACTGTTATCAACATGATATACCTTGATGACAATATAGCTTTAAAGCTCTCAAGCAAACCCGGTTTAGCTGAATTTATCGGTCTCATAGTTTGCTCTGAGCTAATATATTTTTTAAGAAAATGAACACTTAGGCTAATTATAAGCCCTGCAATAAATATGGTGATGCAAATATATTTCAATGATATTTCCCAACTAACAGAGGTTTTATGCCGAGTTAGAATAGATAATGTGACTCCCGATAACACCGCCCCTACTTCCCCGACCAATGCAAGCAGGGGATAATATTTTTTAGCTTCTTCAACCGAATAAATTCGGTTAGCTATCTGCCAAAACATTAAAGGAAGCATTACACTACCCCACATTTCCGATAAAATATAAAATAGGGAGTAAGACCAGTTTGCAAACATTAATAGCTGATATTTGAAATAAGGGTAACGCAATATAACTTCACTAAAATCAAAGTGTATGAGTGAGGTATTGGGATATAGAAAAAAGCAAAAACCAAGAAAATAAGAAATAAAACATCCGTTTAATAAATGGTAAATTTGTATCTGTGTTAGGAGATTGCTAAGTTTAGTATAAAATAAAGTGAATATTACAGCAGCCGGCAACACACCATATAGCTTAACAGCACTGATTAATTCTGCTCCGAGCTCAGTGATTATTATAGTATCTTTAGTACCCTTTAAAATACTAAGCACATATATAGTACATACTATATTCAATGAAGAAAATATTAACTTTGCCAACTCGCACCTTCATTAATATTTCTCACAATAATGTAGCAAATATATTAAAAAAACAAAGCTTTATATCATCTAATCTAAAGCTCTGTATATAAAGAAGACAATGTGAGCTACTTAATTTTCATTTATATAAAAGTAATTTATTTATCCTGCTTCATATGTTAAGGTTCTCGGCAATTAATTTTATATAATAAAAAACTATTTCTATGCTGTTTAAAAGACTTCTGCCTTACATTTCGCTGTATTTTTTAATTGAAACTCTACTTCGGATCTCTCTACTTATCCGTTCTTTAAGCGACATTGATTACAGCTTTACCGATATAGCTAAAGTATTCGTAATCGGCTACTGGTTTGACCTGGCTACGCTCGGTTTCTTTTTAATTCCGATAATCTTATATCATATATCTTTACCTAGCAGCAAACACGGCAGTCGCTTTGACCAAGTTGCGACTAAAGTTTTGTGTTTTATTTTTACTTTTATATTACTTTTTGATGCTGTTGCAGAGCATATATTTTGGAGCGAATTTAATACACGCTTTAATTTTATTGCAGTAGATTACTTAGTATATACCTCAGAAGTCATAGGAAATATTATAGAATCATTCCCAATTTATCGATTAATCGCTGCTCTCATAGTAGTTGCTTTCTTTCTTACATGGCTCTCTACTTCAATTTTTAACCCTAAGGCTCTTATGGCGCGAAATTTTTCCAAGCGCTTAAAAAGCTCTTTAATGACTTTTTCTATTCTTTTGCTCACTTATTTTTTAAGTTCGGTAGAGCAAGCTAATTTTAAAAATAACGCTGAAGCAACTGAGATAGCATCTAACGGAATACATAATTTATTCCATGCCTTTTGGAATAATGAAATTGATTACAATAGGTTTTATGCCAAACAGGATGATAATAAAGTTAATCAAAATATAAGAAAGCTACTCACCTCTGAAAATACTTCTTTCATTGATCAGGATATTACTCGAATTATTAAAGCCAATACCCCGATAGATCATAAAAATATTATGCTGGTAGTAATGGAAAGCATGAGTGCAGAATACATGCAAGCATTCGGCAACAATGAAAATTTAACCCCTAATTTGGATCGTTTAGCAAACGAGGGCTTATTTTTTACCAAGCTTTATGCCACCGGTACCAGAACAGTTAGAGGTCTAGAGGCAATCACTCTTTCAATCCCTCCGACTCCAGGACAATCGATAGTTAGACGCGGTGGAAACGAAAACTTATTCTCTTTAGGCTTTATATTAAAAGATCATGGATATGATACCAAATTTATCTATGGCGGATTCGGCTATTTTGATAACATGAATGCTTTCTTTAGTGTAAATGGTTTTGACGTAGTTGATCGCACCAATTTAGATGATAAAGAAGTACAATTTGCTAATATTTGGGGCGTATGTGATGAAGATTTATTTAAGCGTGCAATAGTAGAAGCGGATAAATCCTATACTACCGGCAATAAATTCATGCAGCTGATTATGACTACCTCGAATCACCGTCCCTTTACCTATCCGGAAGGGAAAATTGATATTCCTTCTCATTCAGGAAGAAGCGGAGGAGTAAAATATGCGGATTATAGTGTAGGAAAACTTATAGAATCGGCTAAAGAAAAACCCTGGTTTAATGATACTATTTTCGTATTTATTTCTGACCATACCGCAGGTGCTGGCGGCAAAGTTGAATTAAATTTAAATAAATATCACATACCGATGATAATTTATGCTCCGAACTCTATAAAGCCGCAGAAACATAATGATATAGCAAGCCAAATAGATTTAGCTCCTACTCTTTTAGGTTTAATGAATTTTAGTTACTATACAAAATTCTTCGGGAAGGATTTGCTGAATTCTAAAGTAAACTCACCTTATGCGTTTATCAGCAACTATCAAAAGGTGGCTATGATGAAAGATAATAAAATTACCGTACTTGCTCCAAAGAGTAGTATTAGCCAATATACCTGGCCAAATGGGGAACATGTTGAGAATATGGAAGAGGCTCTAGTGGATGATACCATAGCTTACTATCAATCTGCTTCAAAATGGCGTGAGGTTTACGGTAAGATTCCTACTCCTTTAATTGCCGAAAATTAAGCGCTTATCCTTTATACAGATTAGTAATCGGATATCTCCGCTCCTTATCCAAAGTCCGGGTGGTTAGTTTAACGCCGGGAGCGGATTGTCTTCTCTTATATTCCGAAATCTTTATCAGCTTTATTACTTTTTCAACCGTTTCTTTATCAAACCCTTTATCTATAATCTCTTCTTTTCCTAAATCCTGCTCTATATAAGCTTCCAGTATTTGATCTAATATACTATATTCCGGTAACGAATCACTATCTTTTTGATCTTCTCTCAGCTCTGCAGAAGGTGGCTTGGTAATTACCCGCTCAGGCATCACAGGGGAGTTTGAATTCATTACTTGAATTGAAGCCGGAAGCTTAGAATTACGAAATTTGGCTATATTAAACACACCGGTTTTATATAAATCCTTGATCGGGTTGAATCCTCCGCACATATCTCCATAAAGAGTTGCATACCCGACGGCATTCTCGCTTTTATTACCAGTGGTAAGCACTAAACTTTGCGTCATATTTGAAATACTCATCAGTATTATTCCTCTAGCCCTCGATTGTAAATTCTCGTAGGCAATTCCGGAAGCACCTCCTATCCCGCTATCAATGGTCTCAACTATATCAGTGATCGCAATAACCCGGTAAGATATTCCGAGCATTTCAGCTACCCTCTCAGCATCCTCCAAACTTTCTCTGCCAGTAAATTTCGACGGCATCATTATAGCGTGCACATTTTCTTTTCCCAAAGCATCAACTGCGATTGCCGCAACTAATGCAGAATCTATTCCGCCTGATAACCCGAGCAACACCGACTTAAATCGATTATTATGCATATAATCTCTAAGACCTAGCACCATAGCTCCATAGAGCTCATCTTCCTTAGAAAAGTTTTCTATATTATTTGTAGTTAAAATTTTATTTCCCTGAACATCTACTAATATGCTATCTTTTCTAAATGCCGCTAAACAAAATTTTAAACTTCCGTCGTAACCAAAGCTTCTTCCTTCAAAAACTATGCCGTCTTGCCCGAGTACCTGATTACAATATATAATCGGAAGCCCTACCTCTTGATATCTTTTTTTTATTATTTCTAAGCGAGTATTAAATTTTTCACCATCATACGGGGAAGCATTGGGTACCAGTAAAATTTCAGCACCCTCCTCTTTTAATTTTGAAGCCGCCTCAGGAAACCACATATCTTCACAGATAGGTACTCCGATTTTATACCCGTTGATATCTATAACTCTGGGCTCCCCGCTACTAAAATATCTTTCTTCATCAAATACCCCGTAATTAGGTATACATTGTTTATAGCTTTTTCCTATAACTTGGCCGTTTTGAATAGCTAAAATTGCGTTATAAAGCTTATCTTTTTCTTTAATTACAGTGGATAATAATATTGCCGGTGCTTGAGAATTTTTTATCAATAAGGCTGTGTGCTTTTCTAATTCCGTTAAGAATGAAGGTTTATGCAATAGATCTTCAGGCGTATACCCGACACTGATCATTTCAGGAAATAAACATATATCAACATTATTCTCGCATGCTTTCAAATAGCAATTTTGAATTAAATCAAAGTTATACTCAATATCTCCTATTCTAGGCTTTACCTGTGCTAAGAATATTTTCATTCCATCCTACTTATTATGTCACATTATTAACTAGTATTCTTTATAATGATTTAAATTTACCTTGTTCTTTTTCTATAACTTTTACCCATGTATTTTGAGGACATGGGCCCTTTTCATTATATTTATGTAAATCTTTATATTTATTAATATTCCATTTTGCAGTAGCATTTTCAAGCTCAATTCTTAGGTGCGGTAGATTATAAAAATCTATCAGCATTGAAGCCAAATTTTTTAAATAAGTTATATCGGATTCTGAATCCAATAACTTATGAATAATTTCTTTAACTTCCAAATAAGCATTTTTAATCTGCTGCTCAAATGTTATTCTCTTTTCTTCTTCCTCATTAGTTATATAACCGGCATTTTTTTCAAAAGCACCGCCAAGTTCACTAACCTCCCCCAAGGTTTTCTCCATCCTTTTTAACTCTATATAATCTCCTTAAAACATACCTTAAATATATCAGGTTAACAGAAGGTTAATAAATTATGGTGAAGTAGAAAAACAAGTACTCTAATACTTAATTTATTGAAATAAATTCCGACAAAGATTTAGTAAAATTTGTTAGCGAGTATTTATAATATAACTTAAGAACACATTCCCACTACTGAAAGCTGGGTTCCGTATTCCATTTTTCCTTCTTTATTAAAGCTCTTTTCATGAGTGGCACGTCTATAGCTAAAAAATTCAGGATTAGAATAAGTATCTATTCCTAAATTATCAATATGCTGAATTCCAATATTTTTAAGTCTTGCCATGCAATAAGCCGGCAGATCGAACATATAGTGGTCAGCTTGCTTTGAATCAATAAAAAATTCACGGCTAGTCGGATTAACACTTATAAAATTATTATAAAATTTTTCATCCACCTCATATGAGACTTGCTGAATGCATGGTCCGATTACACAGATTATATCTGCTATATTTGCTCCTAAATTTTGCATAGCCGCTATAGTATTATCTATAATACCTGATACAGCCCCTTTCCAACCTGCATGAGCTGCCGCAATGATCTTTTCTTTAGGATCAAAAAATAAAATAGGAACACAATCGGCGGTTTTTATCCCTAGTAAAATTCCCGGTAAATTAGTAACCAAAGCATCTGCCGCCGGGTGCTTAATATGCTCGTCTCCATCCTTCATAGTAATTACATGGTTGGAATGAGTTTGTGTAACTGTAATCAATTTGTTGTACGGAAAACCTAAACTATTGCTTATAATCTCACGATTGGTAATAACGTTTTTTTTACTATCAGATGAGGCTAAATTGCAATTTAAAGATTGAAAATGTAAATCTTTACTCACACCTCCTTTCCTGGTAAAAAAGCCATGTACCAGGTTAGCTTGCTCTGCTAGTTTTAAACTAGAATATTTAAAGGTCTTACTTTCTTTATTCATACTAAATTACGTTATTTATTTTACTCTTTTTTACTACCCCTTTCAAACCCCTCGTTTAATTTAGCTCCCACATTTTCAGGCATAAAGTTTGTTCCTTCATTACCTCCTATTTGCCCCCCGTTGCCGGGCATCATAATTTTATCCATACCCTTTTTAAGCATATTAGGGTTTTGTACAATTTTTTCCCCCATTTTTGCTACATCTCCTACGAGCGGGATACCCTGTGCTTTCTTTAATACCATACCTACAGGGTTTAATCCTTTAACCATATTCATACCTTGCCCAATAAATGATCCTTGAATTGCACTTTGCATTGCTCCGGCCGAAGCTGCCGAAGCCGGTCTACCACTACCCATTAATGAATCTGCGATAGTCGGTACTTCTTCCAAAAAGCCGTTAAATATCAATGAAACAATCAAAAAAGCAAACAAATGACCGATCGTTAATGCTGAATTAGCCTGGCTGGAGAAAGTCGGGTACCAAAACATTAAATCAAAAATATCAAGACCTGCAATACTAACATCCCATACACTCACCCAACAAACCTGATAATATAATAATTTTTGCAGCTGCTCTGTAATAATACTCATCATAAGTGCAAAAGTAGAAATGACAAGAATCATAAGGAATACACTATTAGCCATTAATTTGATCCATTCATCAAATAAATTTTTAGTCCACTGAAATAATAACATTATAATAAATATTGGAGCAGAAACCATAAGCAAAGCTAATTGCATAACTGAAAGTAAATATAAAAATACGGCTCTAAAAATACCAAGTAATACAAAATACCAACATATATATATTGCGGGAATAAAGTAAAGTTTCCAGTCATAGAATAAAACTGCTACTATTTTTTTATGTATAGGAGCAGAAATTAACATTTTAAAAAACAGATCAAATATTGAAAGCGCAGATGCATTTTCTGGCATTAAGAAAATAGGATCATTTATATTATTATCATAATACAATGTAGAGGTAACAATAATTTGAGTAATACTTGCAGCTCCCTCGGTAAACAAATTAAATAGGTTATTATTAAAAAAGTCCCAACTATATTCTGAGAGCAGGGTGGCAATTAAACCGACTTTTATCAATCTGATTATTAACTCCTTTTTCTCAATTTTAATTAACCCCATCATGAAACTTACACCTGTAAAAGCTACGTATAATACAAGCATAGCTCTACAGATAGTAATAAACTTTAAATCTCGAGTAATGGTAATATAAATAGAGGCGGTAACTTCCTTTATAGTATCGGTAATAAGCTCTATAACTTCTTCAATAAAGCCTTTATTAGAAAACACCCCGCTAATTAGGCTAACCAGATATTTCCCCCCATTATCTTCATAATACCTATCTAATATTTTGAAATATAATCTTCCTCTTACAACATAATCTAAACCTTGTGACTGCTGGTCTTTAGTACAAACCGTTTTCTGCTCATCATTGTTTTGACAAAATTGACTATAGTTTACTTCAAAATATTTTTGATCTTCACTTGAGTCTTCATTATTTTTAACTGTTGCATGAAAAGTTCTAAAGAAAGCAGTCGGTAAAGTTAAAGCATTCCCAAGCTCATTAGGATCTAATGTTTTGCCATTATTATCTATTGCAATCAAACCATACAATCCTTGCCCTTCTTTAAGCACGCAAGGATATGCATGGTCAGGATTACTATCTACTATTTTCCCGTTATCTAAGCAAATTGCATGATTTGAAATATTTTTTGCACAATCAAGCATTATACATTCGGTTTTAGTCTCCGCACCCCAAGGATACCACTCTCCTTGAATATACCCTTTAAGCTTAGAATAAGAAGAATTTTCGGAATTATTGGCAATACCGGTAGTATATAGCCCCGTATCCACCCATGGTGCTATTTGCTGCCCTTTAGGGAATGTTCTTAGTAGCTTGGTATTAATAGTTTTTCCGGTTTTCGGATCTTTAGCTTTATATGTAGTGCCGCCTCCGCTTTGATTAGGGTTAGCAGGAACATATAATGACCCCCCCAAGGCCAAAATCAGAAGCAAGGACGCAGCGCTCGGCATACGACTTCTGTGGGCTACCAGAAATGCCTATTAGTAGAATCAGTAGAACTTTTATAGAACTTAATAGTTTTTTCCGCATATCCCCTCTAAGATCTTTTCTACTTTTACTAGATAGTTAAAATGAATAATAATATTTTTTCTTTTTCCTTCTAAGTAAAAATATAATTTACCTGGCATAATTTTCCTTTTCACATTATTCAACCATCAACCGGGGGCATAGGTATCGGCGGCTTAGGTACCGGTGCACCGTCTTTTTTAGTTTTTCCCTGCTCTCTTTGCTCTCCCCTTTGTTTCCCCTGTAGGAATGGTTGTGTTAAAGTATCTCTGGCCTGAACTGACTCTTTATCAGTTCCGGTAATTGCGCCGAAACCCTCCAAGCCTTTCGCTAAAGGATCATTTTTATCAGCCATATTACTAAGATTACTACCTATAAAACCTCCGCTGACAAGTTGCATTGCCATTGAAGAGCAATGACCCATTAAAGCATAAGTAGATTGTGACATTAAAAACAAAAAGAGTATAGCTGCTATCTGAGTAAGCGGCAGGCCAAGAAAATCATCAGACGGGTAATGCATATTTAGCAAAGTGGTCCATCCCGGGATTAAGCACAAATCAATATCTATAACACCGGCATTAAGTTGGAACCCTAAGAAGCATATCTTACATGCAGTAATTGCTAAGCTTGTATATAAACCTACCATTAATAGATTATTTATCATTGTAATCATAGCGAATACAAAAACCGGTTGTAAAGTAAATGATAATAGCTGTTTCAGCCAAGCATCAAAGAACTGCCGGGTAAATTCAAATAAGATAAAAGATATAAATAGAGGAGCAATTAAAAGGAGTAAAGCTATCCCGATCATTGACATTAAGTAAATTATAATAGCTTTACCAATACAAAATATATAAGTTACGGCGGCAATTACAATTAATATAGCTATTATAAACCCTAAAAAAGAAGACATAAGCACAGCGCATACTTTAATCCATACTTCTCTACTGAATAGCTGAGTAAACGGCTTGTCGAAAACGGAGAAAGCTAACGACGGGTCTTGCTGTATTCGTCTAACTTCTTCTGTTGAAGCTGAGGTTTCAACTACTATTCTTGCTATAAGCTCTAAGCCTCCATCAGTAAATAAGTTAAATAAATATGTATTAAAAAACTTCCAACTATTTGGTGAAATTAAAGTTATTACTATTCCTATTTTTATAAATCTTATTATAGCTTCTTTTTGAGTTATTTCCGCAAATCCTGCTATAAAACTTAAGCCTGTATAAGCAATATATAAAATAAGTAGAGCCCTGATTGCATTAACTAGTTGAGTATCTAAAACCATTCGGTTGAATATCTTCTGAACTTTTCCTTCACTATTTGTATTTCCAAACAAATATTCTCTTACCGTTCTGATTAAATCAGAAATAAAACCGGTTATGCTTGGGGGATCGCCCTCAATTTCTACCTCTACGAAATATCCTCCGCTTGTTTTCCAAGGAGCATAATTATTTTTAGCGGATTCATTACTGGATTTACATTGTGATTCGTCATTCGGGCATTGAGGAGCTTTATCTTTTTCAAATTCCAACGGCTTTATCCTAAGGAACACCCCACCTCTATTCCTTCCTTGCAATACTACTTCGCCGCGGCTCATAAGCGCTTCTTTAGGTACATCATACCACTCAACGCTTGAATCCCACGGTTTGTAACTATTTATATCGTCCTTAGTATCTAAGGGTACTATAGCATATTGCAGCCTATCCCCATCATAATGAGGGCACCCTTTCCAAGAGACTTCTACATACTGTCCCCCGAGATTATCATCCCAATTATCAGCATCTCCACCATCATAGTGCTTTAACCCTAGTCTTGTCCAATATTTTGAAAACCCTGAAAGATATCCTGAATAAAAAATCATTTTATAAAAATAATTTTCTTGTTTTTGGTTATCGACTATTACATTGGTTCTTATGTTTTCTAATATTTTATTTTTTAAACCGTAAAAAGTATATTTTGCATTATTTTTATTTGCTTGTGCAGGTGATATTGTATAACTTCCTTTAGCATTGCTGTTCGGAACCTGTAATTCGCTCCCTGCCAGATAAAGTAATTCCCCGTCATCCCAATCATTATAATAAGGGGCTCTAACTCCTAATGAATACTGCATCGGCACACCTTCACAGCCATCCGAACATAGAGAAGCAAACCCCCAGCCCATAGTTATAGAAAGGTAGTCACCGTTTTTAACATCAATTCCTGTATCAGTCCAATGAGGGTTACGTGCATTCCATGTACTTGGAGATGTGTTTCTACCCGACCATTTACCGGTATTCCAATCCCAAATATTATCCTTAAAGGAATAAATGGTAGGAACTAATTTAACTGTTTTCATGCCGCACATATATACTGCATTGCCTTCGGTTCCCCCCGGGGCAAATACCTTAAAATATGCCTTTGCACCAGGGTTTATAGTGACGCCTGTCTCATAGTAATTATTAGCTGCCGAATCAATCGCAGTTTTATTAGTACTACACTTTGTTCCGATTTCAACTGCATCTTGCCACACGAATGGCAGCCAGGCAGTACTGTCAGTGTTAGCTTGTCTAAATGCTTTTTTAAAACTTTTTCCTGCTTGGCATTCCATTATACAATCATCGATTATATCCTGGTTTAGTTCCCCGTCATAACTGGTTCGGGAAAAAGCATTACATTCTATTTTACACCTTTCCGCACAGACACGACCTATCGGCTTCACCTCAATAACTTTTCTTTGGATATCACCGAATTCCCAGCTGAATATACAATCATCATATAATGCATAGGAACTCTTAGGTGTAAATATCAGCAACCCCCAAATAAGTGCGAGAATAAAAGCAAAACTTATATTTTTTAAATATTTTAAACTTAATAAATTCTTCATTTTTTACCTAAATTCTCTATCCACCCATACCAGGCATTCCGCCGCCGCCACCGCCACCGCCACCGCCGCCTCCCATCATACCACCCATTCCACCCATCATTCCGCCACCGCCGCCACCGCCGCCGCCTCCCATCATTCCGCCCATTCCACCACCGCCACCGCCGCCACCGCCGCCGGTGAGACTACCGGTCATACCGCCAAGCTTAGATGTAATCCCTCCCATTGCTTTTCCACCCATTTTTTGAGTCATCGCAAATAAATCTATCGAACCTTTGGCCATACCTCCTAAGTCCTGCACTCCGGTTAAGACAGCAAGGAAGCTGGTAACGGAACCTAAAAAGAAGTAATATATTACTGCAAATAACATCATTTTCACTACAACATTTAAATAATCGGATGCCGCACCTGATTTTAATCTGGTAAAGCTGCCTAAAGGGCCAAGATCAAATTTTTCCGTAAGTGTATCACTCATTTTACCCACACTGACTAAGCAAGGATCAGCTTGAAGGTGTTTAACAGTATTACAATAAAGCGAGTCTATTCCTTGGCATTCCGCTAATACATTATTTAGGTTACCTCCCGATATTTTAGGCCCTCCTGCAAGCACTAAATCTCCATAATATATTGAATCGAAAGTAACCAACATTAAAGCAACGAAAGCAAACAAAAGAGCAGGATATAAAATATATCCTAAAATCATCTTTATCCAGTTGTCGAATATGGATTTAGTTGCTTGAAATAGTGAAAAGCATAAAAAGATCGGGGAAAGCAATACTAATATTGCTATAATGAATACCGCGAGGATAAACATATGAGCGAATTTGAAAACTACCAGTAATAATATAAGCACATATATAAACGAAACTATTGCTAATAAAAATCCGACTGCTCCTACTAAGAACGCCGCACTTACCATCCACATGCCTATAATTCCGCCCAGTGAATAACTGCAAGACCCGAGGTTCATGTAGTTTATCAATTTACAATCCACTAAATCCCACATTGTCATTTTAAGGCTGTTGAAACCTATAGTCGGTTGCACTCCGCTACCGATTGATGAAGGCGGTATATCTCTTTGAGCTAATAATTCCTGTCCGCCCAGTATATATCTACACATCCCTACCGGGTCATTTGCATTTTCCGCATTCATAAAAAATGCCCCTATTTCATCGGATGCCCATACCAGCGTCGGAAAGAGCCCTTGCGCCTCCCCATTCACAACATAGTACCATGCACTTGGAGTAGTAAAATATACTACCAGCCCGAATTTAATTATAAACATTAAGAACTCCCCTTGGCTTGGAACCTGCGGTGAACTAATTATTTTAATACCAAGTAATGCCACATATAAAACAAGCGCTGCATAAACTATGCCTCTTAGCCTATCTTGTATAACAATAAAAAATCCTGTGTTCACATAACCGGGATTATTCTCCGGGCTTAAAAATACTTTTATTATAAGGTCTTTAACGCAACCGACTACCGTACTGGTAATATGAAAATCACTTTGCAGGAACCCCTTCATAGCAGTCGCATCATGCCCGTTTTCATCAGTTTGCTTCAGCGCTTTACCTAATCCGTATAAATCGGTTCTTCCGGTAAGCAGATAGTAACATCTGGTTCCTTTCGTATAAAGCTCAAGGAACGGATCAAGCCCTGATTGCTCCGCAGGCGGTGCAACCTGACTACACCCGACTTCCAAGGGAAGTAAAGTATAAGGGGTTGCAGCACAAATCTTAATTTTAGCATTGGAACTGTCATAATGGTAATAGCCATAATACTGCACAGACCCTTCATCTAAATCAAGCTCACCTGCTTTTAGCCAAATTTGAGCCCTTCCAGAGGTTACACACCGATCATATCCACTCCAAAACCTACCCACCCAACCACGGGTAACTTCGACCAATACTTGCCCTACTCTTTCTTTTTTCTCATAATTCTTAGCTTCGCCTACACAATATGGTGAGGCGGCACCCATATATCCCCAAACCCTACCGATATATGCAGAATCCGCACTACCTTCCGCAATTTCTTTACCTGTTGAGGGATCATATTTAGGATCACAGGAATAATAAAACGGTACATCAGTCGCCGTTAAAGCTTTAGAACCGGCATTATAATATTTACCGTTATTTCCTTTCTGACACTTCCAATAATCCCCTCCTTTCTCCCTATTAATATATTCCCATGGTTGTACTATATATGAGTTTGTGCATACTTCGAGCATTATCATTAGCTCAGTACCAATTGCAAGAATAGCAAGCCCTCCGGCGAAACCACCATAATACATCATCATAAAATAAACCATCGACCTACCGATAGAGGATAACGCCGAAGTAACCATTGATACTCCGGAATCTGTTTGGGTATTAGGCCTGCTATCCTTCCCTAATACGGGAGGAATATAAGTATTACTGAAATCCGCTACATCGCTTGGACCCATTACATACCCGTCTTCAAAACAAAAGCTTAGATTGCCGATATAATCGAACATAGAGCCGGTATCCGACCTTGACTCAAATTCCATAATACTATCAAAAGCATTAGCTTTATTTATCGGACATATGAGCAGCATAAAAATAAATATGCTCAATTTTGCAAGATTCCCCCAAGACTTCATTCTTCCCTTTCCCTTAAACGGTTGTTAAATATCGGGATCCAAATATTCGGATCATCGCCGTGTTTTTTTCTTATTTCATCAAGTATCAGTACTGTATCCGCTCTTCCTGATAGGATATTTACTACATCTTCCAGGCCGCTTAGATCAATTTTAGCTATAACTGCATCATTACCTTGTTTAATCAAGAAGAAGCGGCTACCGGGATCAGTAGTTTTAATTAATTGAAATTCTCTCTCACTTAGCATAAAAGTTTGCCGATAAGCAGCGGTTGCTTTTAAGTTCGGTAAGAATATTTGAGTTGCGGTTTGCTGAATTAGAGTATCACTAATCGCACTTTTACTGGCATCTTCAACGCTTTGAGTAGCGAATACAACAAAGGTATTGAGTTTTCTTAAAACTTTTAACCAATCCTTAATTTTAGGTGCGAACACCGGATTATCAATTAGAGCCCATGCCTCATCAAGTACAATCATGCATGGAGTTCCATCGAGTGATAAATTAATACGGTGGAATATATATAGAAGCGCCGGCCCCAAACTTGCTTTATTCTTCAGTAACTCTCCCATTTCAAAGCCGAAAACGCTAGCTTTACTGAAATCTATCACATCCTCATCATTATCAAAAAGGTTGGCATGCGAGCCGTTGCTGTGCCACATAGCAAGCCTACCGGCTAATGTTCCCGGACCTGCCATACCTAAAAACGGCGCTATATTTCTTAGTTTTCTATCCTTCTTCTCTAATTTAAAGTTACCGTTCATTGCCGCGGTCAGATATGCTATATCCTCAGCAGTAACTTGCTCTCCGTTAGTTGAAACAAGTTGCTTAAGCCACTCAAGAATAAAAGTTTTATTCTCACCGGTTTCAGGAAGTTGAAGCGGATTAAACCCGCATTTTCTGCTCGGATCAATAATAGTATATTTCCCGTTCAATGCTCTTAAGAAGATTTCCGCTCCCCTATCCTTATCAAAGAAGAAAAGTCTACATTTATATTTCTGAGCTTGCGCACACAGGAAGTTCATCATTACGGTTTTACCCGCTCCTGTAGGTCCTATAATAGTAGTATGCCCGACATCTCTTAAATGAAAATTAAAATAGTACGGCGTTCCTGAAGTAGTATCTAAAACGGTTACCGCCTCTCCCCAATGATTTCCTTTCTGTTTACCCAAAGGGTAATTGTGCATTGAATTAAATGCAGCAAGGTTCATAGTATTTATGGTTGATTTTCTAACAATAAAATCATAATTACCGGGGAGCTGCCCCCAGAAAGCCGGCTCCAAGTTAGTTCTTTCTCTTACCCCTATTCCGCCCGAATTAGTAATCTCTACTGCCGCCATTGATAATATATTTTCCAACTCTTTAGGATTTCTTGAAATACACATTACGGATAAATGATGGGAACCGAAGTGGATTTCTCCGCTCATTGCTTTATCCAGAGCATCGGAAATTTCTATAATTTGGGAGACGGCTTTATCTCCTGCTTGAATCATCCTGTTTTGCTGTAATTGCATTCTGTGCATTGCAGCTTGCTTATTGGTGAATTCAAATGATTGAGTGAGAATAAACTCAAAAGGCATTCTAAGGAATGAATCTAAGATACCCGCCCAGGTTTTAGGTCCATATTCTTTAATGCTTACTATTCCTGCGAACCTTTCGGCGCCGTTTAAAGATTTTGCTTCAATAGATTTTTTGCCGAAATATAACCTATGGTTATTAATATATTTATCTATATTTCCCAGCGGATAAAGCATACGGGATTGTGCACCACAGTTAACAATCCTACCGAAGAACTCACATAGCTCTGAATAAACTCTATCTTGCTTTCTATCTAAGCCGAGTAATTTCGGGTTATATTCTCTAAGTGTATTAACTACTCGGGTAGTTGCTTCTTCAAGCTGCTCATAGGCTTCCCGCATTGCTATATCTCTTGCACCTTTATCACCGCCTTGCATCAGTTTTTTAATCATGGATTCAATACCACCTATACTAAGCCCGGCTTCAATTTTTCTAACTACTGAAATATACAATTCATTGGTAAAAGCTTGCTTATCCTTATTTTTTTGAAACCATTTCTGGTCTAAATAGAGGGCAAAACCATCAGGCATATCAATACTTGCATAATCATCGGGATAAACCTGCTGGCGCTTTCTGATTACATGGAAATAAAGGCCTAAGTTACCTGAGGCCATACCTTTAAATAATTGGTTACGGATTATTTTCTTTATATCTAAATCTTCATCATCGGCAGTCTCGAAAGAATAACCGCTAATTTTTACTACTTGAACTAAATCATTGCTCTTAGTAATTACGGTATTACTATTCCAGTGAGTTAAATAAGGTATGAAACCGCTACTCGGATACTCTCCGCTTGCTACTTTTTCTCTTTCAGCTTTAGTTCTAAATAGCTTCATCATATCTTAATATTGATCATAAGAGTTAGCACCATGATAAAGCTTGTTTTTACAACGAGAGCATTTCTCCGCTTTTACTCTAAACAGCTCGATAAATAATGGTTCTTTAGAACATATATAATATCCAATTGCATGAATCGGGAACATCATAGCAAAATATTTAAAATCACTGGTGGAGATATAAGCTATCATCGAACCTATTCCATTGAGGACAGCAAATCCGTAACTTACACCGAAAAGCATCGGCGGCCTGGTAAGCCCGACAAATAGAGGATCAGCGTTCAAACCTCCTGCCATATCTTTTCCCTCCCAAACTTATGAACTATATATTAATCTAAAGATAATACGCTTGTATAAAAATGTACAATATAAAATTCACATATGAGCTTGAATAATAACAATATATGAGTCTTGTATATAAAAAAATAAGGGTTACATGATGCTTTAAACCATGTAACCCCAATTTTAATTTTTTTTATAATTTAGAAAGTAAGCCTGGTACCTATTAAATAAACCACACCTTGATTACTTTTCGGTGCATTAGCATCTTTAAAATGGAAACGCGAAGCTTCAGCATACGGCATGAACCCCGGAGCTGCTTTATATTCCACACCTAAAGAAATATTAGTAAATTTATTATATGTAGTATCTGAGAAGGACTTATTTGGTGAAATTGCAGCGCCTGGAAATGATTTTTCGACAAATCTTCTTTGAACATCAGTTCCGATTGATTCCAAACCGCCTGCTTTCTTACTTTTCATAAAATTTAAACTATAGCCTAAATTTCCATATTGGTAAGCTGCCCCTATGGTCCAGTACTGGCTCCCTTGCTTTGTACCTTCGAGTTTAGTTTTATAGGTTCCGGTTTTCATCCAACTACCGTAGGTTCCGCCGATTACAAAATCCTGATACCCGATTGCAAGGCCTGCTTCATAGGCTTTAAGGTCTCTGAGCAGATCCGTGCCTACAAATTTTTTAGCTTTACCGATCTCTCCGACTAAGCCTGCTTTAATGTTCCATTCCTGATTGAAGTTGTGCTTAAACTGAACACCGCCGCTGATTATATTTTTAAAGGTTGGTCTGTTACCTGCTATTCCTATAGGCTTTCTGTCGGTATCAACCGGTCCGTCGTCTCTTGAAGCTCTGGTTGCCACACTTCCGGTGCTATCCATATCGGGAATAAAACTAACCCCTATCGTTAAAGTTGGATGCGGCATAGTATAAGCGGTAAGCTTAGGAGCGGAAGCATAGTATTGCGCAGAATAATTTGACGGAAGATTAGGGCTTACGATAAATTTATATCCGCTTAAATTATCCATTTTAGTTAAGCCGAAAGGTGAAAAAGGTGAGACTCCTGATAAATCAATATAGGCAGTTTCACTAGCCCATTTTGACCAAAACCCGTCAACCCCGTAAGCCGCTTTAGCAAGTGCCGCAGTGGTATCCATTTCAAATACCCCGCCGGCTCCGTAATAGTTACCGCCTTCAAGTCTTCCTATACTGTCATGCTGAATATATGCCATGGTTTTTTCGGCAATTCCGCTTTGATTAGCGGTTGATTTACTTGTATCAGCATTAAGCCTGATTAAACCGCCGTATTTAATAAGCCCGGAATCTGTAACTCCGTCAATATTAATATCTATCTTGGTATCATTTACTATTGCCGATCTGTTCCCCTTACCTTCGGATTTGTAACCAGGGATGCTTAAGAGATTTACGTTATCTATCACATCTCTATATTCACCTGTTTGCCTAACATGCCCAACCATAGTATCAAATCTGCCGCCCAGTTTAACGGTCGGCGGTTCCGCTGCATTAGCAGCCGCAGCTATTACTGATAAGATTGCCGATAAAGTAATTTTTTTGTACATTATGATCACCTTTTGTCATTTTTGCACTTAAACAACTAGCATAGATACGTTAAACCACAAGTTTTTTATATGCGCATAATATACAAATAAACTAAACGTGGTTTTATTGTCTAAAGCTTATTTGCTAGGTATTTTGCCTGATATTTAGGCTCAATTCCTGATTTAGAATTACCTCAGGTTGAGCCAGCCCTTTTTTACATTTCAGCTCTATATCAACCATTGTTTTAAACATTGAGAGAGCTTGATCTAAGCTTAATTTTTTAGCTGCTGTTATTAAGTTATCTTTTTGTTTAAAAAATACCGGCGGTTTTAAAGAAAAGATAGCCTGCTCTAAATCTTTTCCTCCCTCAATCAAGCCTTTTAGTTTAATTACTTTAACTAAAAAATTAGCAAGCACTCTAATGATCAACATAAAATTTACATCTGCGCTTTGTAAGCTGTTAAGATATTTTTGTACTTGATTCACATTCCCCGCAACTAAAGCCGCACATAGATCATCCAAAGAAATTTCGGCATTTGCTCCGATTGCATTAATAATATCTTCATATGCTATTTGTTTCTGCTGCCCTAAATAAATACTAAGCTTATTAAGTTCATTCCTTATAATATGCTCATTGGCCGGAAGGATTTCAACTATAGTATCAACTATTTCATTTTGATATTTGAATCCTTCTTTATCTAGGTATTCTCTAACCATTTTTTTCAGCCTCATTTGATCAGGCTTATAGCAAGCAATCGCAAGTATATTTATTTCTTCTTCAAAAAATTTACGCATAGATGAGCTTTTGCTTAGGTCACCGGCGATAAAGATTACCGTTGAACTGCCTTTACTGCGCTTTATTACTTCCGTTAATTCTTTGCTTATGGTTGCTGCCGCATCGGTTACAACTATTACCCTCTTATTATTAAGCAATGACAGTGAAGCCATTTCATCCCTTAAAGCTATCGGGTTTTCTCTTACCGCAGCATATGGTATATTTATAACTTCAATTTCCTCAGCTTCGGATTTTTGTAAAAATTTAATTATTTTCTGCTTTGAAACATTAACTTCCGCCTCTTCAGGGCCATAAATTAATATTAACTGAGGCAGGGGCTTATTTCCGAACAAGCTTTGAATATTGGAAGAGATGAGTTTCATAGCGACCTTAATTTACCATAAAAGCGATAATACTTTCTCTCAATAGAAATGCAAAATTATTTATGATAAAATTTTAATCCATTCAGCTAAACTGTTTACGGCTCTTCTAGAATATTCCGCTTTACGATCAGCTACCCTCTCGGTGAGCGGTGGGAAAAGCCCGAAATTTACGTTCATGGGCTGGAATGTATCACTTTCGGCATTTTGTGTTATATGCCCTATTAATGCGCCTAAAGCAGTGTCTCTAGGAATTTCAGGTATAGCAAGATTGTTTAATTCAAAGTAGGTAAATAACCCGACTGCAAGACCGATTGCCGCACTTTCAAGGTAACCTTCTACTCCGGTAATTTGGCCGGCGAATCTAATTTTATGGTTAGCTTTAAGCCTAAGCTTCGTATCCAATAATTTCGGGCTATTGATAAATGTATTGCGATGCAATCCGCCGAGCCTAGCAAATTCTGCATTCTCCAATCCCGGTATCTTTTTGAATACTTCTTTTTGCGCACCCCACTTTAACTTAGTCTGGAAGCCGACAATATTATAGAGCGTACCAAGCTTATTATCTTGCCTTAATTGTACTACCGCGTAAGGCTTTTCTTCAGAATTAGGATTAGTCAAACCCACCGGCTTCATAGGCCCGAACCTAAGCGTCTCTTTGCCGCGCTCAGCCATTACTTCAATCGGCAAACACCCGTTAAAGTAAGGAGTATCTTTCTCCCATTCTTTAAATTCTGTTTTTTCTCCCTCTCTTAAATCTTCTATAAAACTATAATATTGCTCTCTTGAAAGAGGGCAATTTATATAGTCTTTCCCGTCACCTTTATCATATCTTGATTGAAACCAGGCTTTGGAAAAATCGATGCTCTCCTTATAAACAATCGGTGCTATGGCATCAAAAAAATATAGGTACCCTTCACCTTCAGTAATATTTTTAATTTGTTCGGATAATTTATCACTGGTAAGCGGGCCGCTTGCGATTATAACAACTTGGTCATTCGGGATTTCAGTAACTTCTTCTCTTCTAACTTCAATATTATTTCTACTTAAAAGCGTTGCTTGCACCATTTCAGCGAATGCTTCTCTATCTACGGCAAGCGCTGACCCGGCAGGAACCTTGCACTGATCTGCACATTTCATAATCAGTGAATCCAGCTTACGCATTTCTTCATGCAATAAACCGACCGCATTATTAATATCATCAGACCTGAAAGAATTTGAGCAAACAAGCTCTGCGAACTTATCAGTCGAGTGAGCCGGGGTGGATTTCACCCCCCGCATCTCATGTAAAACAACCGGAATACCATATTTGGATAATTGCCAAGCTGCTTCACTACCCGCTAGTCCTGCACCTATTATATGCACAGGTTTCATAAAATCACTCTATAAGTATTTAAGCAGTCGGAGCTTCGGTAGCAGCCGTTTCTTCAGTAGACTCGGAACGCCCGGAAACAGAAACAACAACAAAATTGCTCTGGTCAAGCGGAACAACTCCCTGTGGTAATTCTAAATCATTTATATGGATATTTTTACCGATTTCCAAATTAATAACATCAACTATAAGGTGTTCTGGAATATTGGTCGGGTGACAATAAACAAGGAAAGATCTGGTTGCAACGTTAAGAACACCACCCCTTTTAACACCGGGAGATTTCTCTTCATTAATTACTTTAACATGCACGGAAACTTTAACAGTGGTATCTTTGCTTACTTCCTGAAAATCAGCATGAAGAGGAAAATCAGTTACAGGGTGAACCTGAACTATTTTAGGAATAGCGGTAATTGTTTCATTCGCTAATTCAATTTCGAATAACTTTGCTTGGATATTCCCCTTATTATATTCTTTAATGAATTCATTTTGAGCAAGCGATATCATCACTTCCTTATGGCTACCGCCGTAAATAATAGCCGGGATTCTTCCTTCTCTTCTTAAAGCCCTTGCTGTACCTTTTCCGTTTTTCTCTTTCAGTTCAGCTTTCATTTTAATTGATTCGGCCATATACCTCAGTCCTCTTTTCAAAAATTAAATAAACAAACCCGAGACAGATTTTTCATTAGCAATTCTTTTTATTGCCTCTGCCATCAACGGAGCAATAGATACAACCTTTATTTTTTTGCATCTACTTAATTTTTCTTTGTCATATATACTGTCGGTGATGACCAAAGTTGATAACACTGATTCATCTATTCTCTCAACAGCTGACGAAGATAATACCCCGTGGGTTACATACGCTGCAACGCTATTTGCGCCACTTTTAACCAGTGCCTTTGCAGCATTACATAAAGTACCCGCAGAATCTACTATATCATCAATTATAATGCAATCTTTTTTATCAACATCCCCTATTATGTTCATAACTTCGGAAACTCCTGCACTTTCCCGCCTTTTGTCGATTATTGCCAACGGCACCTCTAACCTTTTAGCTATAACTCTTGCCCTAACTACACCACCCACATCCGGAGATACAATTGCCAGTTGCTTAACATCATATTGCTCCCTAATATCTTTAATAAACACAGGTGCTATAAACATATTATCAAGCGGAATATCAAAAAAACCCTGAATTTGAACGGAATGAAGATCCAGAGTAAGCACCCGATCCGCACCTATTTTCGAGATCATCTCAGCTACAACTTTTGCGGATATCGCAGTTCTTCCCGAAGTCATTCTATCTTGCCTTGAATAACCGTAATATGGTATAACCGCAGTTATACGTCTAGCCGACGACCTTCTCAATGCATCAATAATTATCATAAGTTCCATGATATGATCATTTGCCGGATACGAGGTAGATTGTATAATATAAACATCTTCACCTCTTATACTCTCTTCAAGCTCGACGAATATTTCATGATCTGCAAAATATTGGACGCTTGCCGGGATTAAGCCGGTATTTAAAATTTCAGCAATGGATTTTGCTAGTGCTAAATTACTATTTCCCGCAACTAATTTCATAGAATTAATTTATCACCCGTTTTTTATATAATATCAAAGGTATAAACCCTGGCAAGAATTATAGCTAAGCAAGCATATAAGTTATCTAATTTTAATAAAGATTTTCCCATATTTACCACTATATACTTCTTTCCAATTTCCAAAAAAGTTATAAATCTCTAAATATTTAAGCTCGCTATGTGAGATAATCGCCCCATCTATGGAGTATTTATTAAAAATTTCCTGCCAACCGGAAGTTAAACTTTTAAATTTCAGGTAATCCGATATCACTTCTTCACTAAATACAGTTCCCGCCCTGCCGTCAATAAAGTGCTTAAGCTTTTCTTCTCCATAATAAATAATATAACCCCCTATATTATAATTATTAAATATTTTATAACTCGGATAATTTTGTTTTATATATTCTATCTCTTCTATAGGGATAAAAGCTTGATTCCTAATTACCGCTTTATCTTGAAATAACATAGTATAAACCGCAAATAAAATTGCTAAGCTTATAACAACCTTCTGAAGTTTTTCTAAAACAGTAATTTTCTTTATTTTTTCCTGTTCAATGTAATCTTTAATTCTGCATGCCATATAGGGAGCAGCTAAAACTGCTAATATAGCAAAATATCTGATAGAAAGCAGTGAAGCGAAAACGGAAGCGAAAGCAACTACTTTATCAACAGCTCTAACTTCCAACTTAGGCCGGGGTAATAAATCCATAAGTATATATAAAGATACGACTAAGCTCGTACCATACATTGCTCCGAAATTAAACTGCCCCCATTCTGCAATGTGTTTGGAAACTTCACTGTTTAAAGTTCTTAAGACCGCATAATAAATATTAATACCATAAGGGTTTAAGGCGACCGCAATAATCGAAGCAATTAAGGTTATAGCAAGATACTTTCCTCTGCTATATTGCTTTAAATATAAGGCATCGAGCAGATGAACAAAAATTATACCCAGCCCCAATATAAAACTTCCGTGAATATTAGCCCACAACGCTAAAAGTAACGGAATATACGCAAGAAATTTCTGCTTTAATCTATCTTTATACAATTTAAGTAAAGTATTAAGCGCAAGAAGAAGGTAGCATGCAATGATCTGAGGCCTTAGGAATACGAAGTCCCATATTATAATACCCGACAAACTGGCAACAACCAGTCGGGTTTCTTTAGCTTCTTTAACCCATAATTTCAACGAATGATAAATCAAAACTAATAGCAAAGCATGAATTAAGCAATTTAGCGTATAGAGCTTATTTAAACCTAATCTTGCATGAACCATGCTAATACATGAATCCCATGCCCATGAAATATTATACCATTTTTGGGAAGAGGAAGTAAAACTCCAATTATCATACCTGGGAATAGAGGCATTTCTCATAATTAAATCCCCCGCCTTTATATGCCACGCAACATCCGGGTCAGTAAACAGGAGGGGAGCAAACAGCATATAAGTAATAAAAAAAAGTAAGGCAATCAGAAGATCATCTCTTAGTAAAAAACTAAAAAATCCTCTATTCATATCTATCACTTAAAATAGGTAAATATACAGTAAATATGCTGCCCTTACCAACAGTGCTTTCGATGTTTAAAAATCCTCTATGTCGTAAAAGAATTTGCTTAACTATAGCAAGTCCGAGGCCGGTACCGCCTAACTTCTTAGATCTTGACGGCTCTATTCTATAGAACCTTTCAGTCAACCTTGGCAGGTGCTCGCTGGCTATACCGTTACCCTGGTCTGCTATTGAGATGAATATAGCTTTACTATTTTCTTGGGTAAAAACTCCGTTTCTTGGAACTACGTCAGTTACTCCGATATCAATTTTAATTTCTTTATCATGACCGCTGTATTTAAGAGCATTAGCTAAAAGATTAAATACTACTTGGGATAATTCATTAAAATCTCCTAAAACACTAGGAAGATGTTCATCTATGTTTCTTATCACCGCTATTTTAGATTGCATCGCCTCCCATTCCAGTTGCTTAACTACCAAATCCACTACCTGGGCAATATCTACTATCTCCGTAGGAGGTGTGTTAAGCCTCCTTTCAATACTTGAAAGAGAGAGTAGATCATCGATCAGATTCTTCATGCAATAAGCCTGTTCTCTTATCATAGGGATAAAAAGCTTTCTCGCCTCTTTATCATCCCATCCGTCAATATCCAAGGTTTCAATTATGCCTATTATTCCGGTAAGCGGAGTTCTAACTTCATGGCTTGCATTAGCAATAAAATCCGCAAGCATTTTTTCAGTACGCTTTAGTTCTGATACATCATGCATCATAATGATTAAATTTTTCTCACCGTTTTCTTTGGAGTCATATACCTCAATTAACACCTGATAATCTCTTTCGATCGGAGCACCTAAATAAAGCTCCACTCTCTTGCTTATTTGATCATGCAGCACCCATCTTACCGCACCAAGTAAAATTTTATTATCAGTTATTTCTCTTAAACTCATTCCGATTAAATTACTTCCGAACACCTGCTCAGCTGCATTGTTTACTTTAGAAATAATTAAGCTTTCATTTATAATAAACATGACCTCAGGGATAGAGCTGAATAATAACTTTATCTCAGCAATTTTTTCCAGTACTTCTCTTTGCTTCTTCTCCCAAGATTTCTTTAATAAATCAAGAGACTCGGATAGCTCTATAACCGCGATAGAAGACTCCAGTTTCGGAGGTTTAACAATTCGGTCAAAACTCAAATGCTTTACATAACCTGCAAGCTTAGAATAATCAGACATAAAGGGGAAAATAATATACATTGCAGAGAAAATTATAATTAAACAAATAACAATGTAATAAACCCAGCTTTCTTCTGAAGTAACATAATGAAATGTTATTAGCGCAATTGGGAAAAGCGCAATGGCTAACGCTACCTTTAGTGCCGCAAGGAATATGCCGCTAAATTTATTTCCTCCGGTAGTAATTTTCTTTATAAAGTGGCTCACGTTTTTTTCAAATCATAAAGTTTGCAATATCAACTATCTTCGGAAAAACCAAGCATAAATAAAGAGAAACAGCCAACGCGGGGCCAAACGGGAACTCTTCACCTTTGCTTAATAATCTCCAAATCAGCGCAGTAAATATACCTATTACACCACTTATAAGAAAAAATCCAGCAAGCATCTCAATTTTTAAAAAAATTCCTGCAACAGCAAAAAATTTTACATCACCTGTGCCTAACCCATCTTTTTTCATAAAAAGCTTAAAGCCTTTTTGTAGTACAATTCCGATAATATAGCAGAGCAAAGGAGTAAATAAAAGCTCGGCTAGCGGGTAATTATTAAAGAAGGCATAAAAAATGCCTAAAATTGCAAGTATAAACTGAATTATATCCGGTATTATATAATACTCAAAATCAGTAATAATCATTATTATTAAAGTTGCTGCCGTAAGGCATAACAAAACTTGATTAATATGACCTTCAACATTGTATCCGACTATAAAAAAAGAAAAAGCAGTTAACAATTCTATCAGTGGATATCTTAATGAGATAGGCTGAGCACAGCGCCTGCACTTACCTTTTTGAAATGCATAGGAAAATACCGGGATAAGCTCAAAAGCTTTCAACACATGATTGCATTTCGGGCATCTTGATCTAGTAAGCAAGCTCTCTTGTATTACCAACCTATAGCTTGCGGCACTAGCAAAGCTACCAAAGATGAACCCTAATGCGGTTACCAAAAAAAACATTTATAACTCAACCCCAAAATTATTTTTATTTACATAATGTTAATATATATACCATTATATAGATATAATACTGATCATACTTAAGCTTAAATAAAAATAATAAATTATGCCAACAAAAAAGAAATTTAATATTCGCGGTTTTACTTTACTTGAACTATCGATTACTTTGGTAATCACAGGTATTATAGCGGTTGGCTACCTTTCTTATAAGCAATTTAATTTAGACAATACCGCACGAGCTGAGACCCTAAGAAGAATTAAAGTTATAGAAGATGCTATACTTTTATCTTTAGCAAAGGACGGTAACCTCCCATGCCCCGCTAATCCATCAGAAGCTATAGGCTCAACTCTATATGGGGTTGTAGGTATGAGTTTTACAAATCCATATATGTGCAATCCGCATGCGGGGAATGACTTAGGTAGCATGAACTTAGGCGGAGATACGTTATACTACGGGACAATACCGACTAACAGCATAGGAATCCCCAGCGAGTACATGATTGACGGATGGGGCAACAGGTTTGGTTATGCGGTACAAAGAACATTTATTAATAATCAAACCAGTAGCTCTGCATGCACAAATACGGCAGGTGATTCCGCACAAGACAACCATAGCAATTTTGCTTACTTTTGCTTTAAAGGGCAAGCTTCAGGATCAGCAAATCTCTCTACTCCTGATATACAAATACTTAACAGAGCCGGCGGTAGCGTTATAAGCAATGATGCCGTTTACGTTATAATAAGTTATGGCCCTAATGGCTATGGGGCTTACTTAAGAAATTCCGATCGTCTCTCCAGTACAAGCGATGGGTCGAATACAAATCGCAACCCTATGCCCCCAACTGCAAATGATGATGAGCAACTTAACTTGGGGTGCAACCCAACCACTGATTCATGCAGTAAAACATTCTACAGCCCGCAATTTGTTAGTCGCCCGCCTTCAAGTGATTTTGATGATATAGTGGTTTATAAAGATCGCAACCAGATGGTCAATGAATGCAATGCTTACTTTAACAATGCTTGTACTAATAAACATGGTATATATATAAAATGATTAATTTGAAATTATGGATTTAAAATTAAACGGAACAAAAGGTTTTTCTCTAATTGAGCTTTCGCTGGTTCTTTTAATTTTAGCGGCATTGATTGCCGGGGGTATGTCTTTATCTTCTATACAAGCATATAAAGAGAAATATGACACTACTATAAATAAAATGAGAACAATAGAAGACGCTTTAACCGTATTTGTCGCTTTAAACGGGAGGTTACCGTGCCCGGCAAGCCCGGCTCAAAGAATTCTGAATTCAACTTTCGGCAGAGAACAGGTGACTGCCGGGGCAGTAGGCACTGCACAATCCTGCAATTCAACCACTACTAATATTTTTACCGGCAGCATAGGCGGCAATACTCAATATTACGGCGCCGCTCCCGTAACGACCCTAGGTTTACCTGATGAATACATGTTTGATGGCTGGGGCAACCGAATCGGCTATATAGTAACGAGACCATTTGTAAATAGTTCTAAAACTAATACATCATGCACCAGCGGAGGAAGTATGGCGAATGTTTCAAATAATATTTATTTTTGTTATAGAGGGCAAGCAAGCGGAACCGATAGCACCAGCATATTAGTTCTAGGTGAAGGTTATTACGCAAATTATGCTCCTGTATATATTTTAATCAGCCATGGTGAGAATGGGTATGGTGCATTTTTGAAAAATGCGGACGTTGACTTGGATAATGGCGGTTCAAACGGATCAAATGCTGATAGGAACCAAACTCCTCCTCCTGCCAATCCTCAGGAATTACTCAACCTTAATTGCCAACCTTCAGGGACATGTACAAACAACGGCCTAACACAGAATTACGTGCAAAAAGAAATATCTACCCCGATTTTTGATGACATACTGTTATTTAAAAATAGAAATAACATTCTTCTCGATTGTAATAAATACGGCAACAATGCCTGTACGTTAAATGAAGGAATAATTATAGGGTAATTTTTAATATGAAGCAAAAAGGATTTACTTTGATAGAACTTTCAATTGTATTAATAATTGTCAGTATTTTGATCGGCGGCGGCGCGGCATTAAGCTTAAGCCAGATAGAAAAATTCAGATATGATACGACTTTAGCAAGGTTAGATATAATCGAAGAAGCTTTAACTCAATTTTTATCCTTAAACGGCAGACTTCCCTGTCCTGCCGATAATGCCATACCTTCATCACACCCGCTTTACGGCTTCGAGCAAACGGCTTCTACTCCAGGAGCGCCCCAAACATGTTCGGCGACTAATCTTCTAACGATTCCTTCAGGGACTTATGAGGTACCATACGGTGGTGCCGTGCCGTTTAAAACACTCGGTTTATCTAATGATTTTATGCTGGACGGATGGAACAATAAAATACTCTATACTACCATTAGATCTTTGGTTAATAACCAAATTACTAATTCTTCTTGTTTGACTTCTAATTATGCACAAAATGGTCACTCTAATCCCTCTTACATATGCTTTAGAGTAAAAATAAATTCATTAGTTTTTATATTCAGATATATTTCGACTCCATCCGTAACGGCAGTTACTGATGCAGCATATACCTTAGTCAGCGCAGGAGCTAACGGGTTTGGGGCATATAGAAACACTGCATCTGGCTTAGCAATTAAAAATCCGGATTCCACTTCTCCTAATGAAATAGAAAATTTTGATGGAAATTACGGATTTGTACTCTCAGGATATCAAAAATCCGCTTCAATATACACATTAAACCAATTTGATGACATAGTAAGGTTCAAGGCCAGAAACTTATTAGTATATGAGTGTAATCAAAAATATGATCTAGCATGCACTAATACATGGGGGATTGATTTAAGATAAGCTTTCCTTCTCTCCCGTTCTTTGTAATAATTTCTTATACTTTTCTACTTTCTTCATCTGCATTTGTCGCTTAAGCGGAGAGAGATAATCAAGAATTATAACCCCGTTAGTATGGTCAATTTCGTGTTGAATACATGCAGAGAGCAAACCTTTTTCAACTTTTAATATCTGTTCTTTACCGTCATAATCTAGGTACTTTACCTTAATTTCTGCCGAACGCGTAATGTTTACATATACATTAGGTATCGACATACACCCTTCGTCCATAGTTTCCAATTCGGAGGATTTTTCCATTATCTCAGGGTTAACCATATATAGAGGTTTACCTCCATGCATTTCAGGCACATGATCCTGCTCAAGCTTTTTATGTACTCCGTCAATATCGATTACAACGATTCTTTTCATTATACCGACTTGTACAGCTGAAATCCCTATACCCTGGTTAGCATGGATTGTTGCAAGCAACCTGTCCATACATTGCTTTATCTCATTATTTACTTCCAAAACAGGTTCAGATTTTTGATTCAACCTTGCATCAGGCACCAGCACCAGGTTATAAGGTTTAGCTTGAGTTATTGTATCCATTATAATTATTAATTTTTATAAGTTAAATATTTTCAGAATTTTATAGATTAATGGTTTATTTGGCAACTCTTTCAAATTGTAAAATTTTGCAACAATATGTAATTTGTCAATCTAAGTTGCTTTTATTATAATTATTATTATAAGTAATTTTACTCGGAAATTATGTCGGATTTTCAATACACTATTTCAAAACCTATCGAAATACAGGGTATAGGCGTACATAGCGGCAAAGAATCATATTTAAAATTACTTCCCGCCAAAGAAAATCACGGTATAGTTTTTAAAAGAATCGACCTTAAAGAAAATAATATAATTGCAGCAAATTTTGATAATGTTATCGATACGACCTTATGTACCGTAATCGGCAACCCTTACGGCGCCTCGGTTTCAACAGTGGAACATTTAATGTCCGCATTATGGGGTTGCGGTATTGATAATGTAATAGTAGAGGTAGATAGTGCGGAAGTTCCCGTAATGGACGGCAGCTCCTTAGCTTTTACCAATCTGATTATAGAATCCGGCATCAAAAAACAAAATGCTTTTAGAAAAATACTTAAAATACTTAAACCTATAGAACTTATAATAGATGATAAAAAAAATTGAAATTCTTCCGAGCGAAGATTTTATAATCGACTATACAATTCAGTTCGCAAGTAAAGCTATCGGGGTGCAATCTTTTATATTCAAAGAAAATCAAACTTCTTTTAAAGAAGATATAAGCAAAGCCAGAACTTTCGGATTTATGAAAGATTTAGCCGCCTTAAATAAGATCGGATTAGGTAAAGGGGTGAATTTAACTAATTCAATCGGTATAACCGATGAAGGTATTCTTAATAAAGAAGGACTTCGTTATGGTGATGAATTTGTCCGGCATAAAGTTCTCGATTGTATTGGAGATTTATATCTTGCGGGAGCACGCATTAAGGGTCATGTAAAAGCTTTTAAAGCCGGCCATGCTTTAAATAATAAATTACTGAGAAAATTGTTTGCAAATAAAGATGCATATGTTTTTATAGAAGAAAGGGAACAATTTTACGCAGCATAAGAAGCAGTGCAACAAGACTCGTTTATTATAGAATATTTTAAAATTAAAAACCTCCTAAAAGTTAGTGCTATAGACCCTCACACTAAAATTGAAGTTTGTGTTTTCGGCTCGGTTTCAACCTCAAAAGAATTTATAACCGATTTGGCTATACAGAAGCTAAAGTACCAACTAAACAAGAAATTGATTACCCCTGTAAGCGGGTAATCGTAGAATCTCTACTTTTTTATAATATTTTTCTTGCCTTTTTAATTAAAACCTATTATTTATTTGAGCTCACAAGACCTGTTTAAAAGGGCGGTTAGCTCAGCTGGTAGAGCATCTCGTTTACACCGAGGAGGTCGGCAGTTCGACCCTGTCACCGCCCACCAAAGTTTAAAAAACTTTGCTTTTTAAAACTATTAGGTTACCCTAGGCCTGATATAAAGGGGGGATGTAGCTCAGTTGGTTAGAGCGCCGGCCTGTCACGCCGGAGGTCGCGAGTTCGAGTCTCGTCATCCCCGCCACTAAATGTTTAAGTTTATGATCTTTCAAACTCGTTTAAAATTATTAGCTTTAGTTTTCTTGTTAATCTTCTTTATTTGGTTTTTCGGTTTTATTTCTTTTATTTTTTATATTCCTCAAGAGAATTGTAGTGATAATCAAGTAGATGCTATTGTAGTGCTTACCGGAGGAAAAAATAGGATTGAAGAAGCAATTAAACTCTTTAATAATAGCGGCGCTAAAAAAATTTTGATTTCAGGGGTCGGGAAAGGCGTCATTAAAGAAGATTTTTTTAAATTGACCGATAAATATAAGGTTCCCAGAGAACACATCATGCTTGGTAACCTTGCGGAAGACACTTTCAGCAATGCGATTGAGACAGGAATCTTTATGAATTTACAAGGTTATAACAGTTTATGTCTGGTAACTTCTAATTATCATCTACCTCGTAGTTTTAAAATATTTAAGGATATGATGCCCCGCATCAAAATTAATTATTATCCCGTATTCACCCCCCTTGATAACAACAGCTCGTTACCCGTTAAGCTTAGGTTTTTTAGAAAAATCATGCTGGAATATAATAAGTACTTAGCATGCTACGCTATCTATTATTTAGATTTGCTAAGTGATAAATACTATGAGCTGCTATATAAGTATTTAGTTTAAAAGTTTTGTTCTTTAAGCCCCCATACTTTTCGATACCTCAGATTTTATTACTTCTTTTGCAGCTGAACTTAGTTTTTCACATAGCTTTTCCAGTTTAGGAACATTATTATCAGCAAGATTCTCTAAATCTTTATTTTCTTCTGTATTATTTTTATGGTTATCTTTACCTGATATTAAATAGCTTATTGCTTTGGAAACAGCTTTACCGATAGAAGCAACAACCTCTCCTATGATAGTTAAAATACTGGATGTTTCCATTATCCTATCCATTTTTCTCTCTAATAATTCATTCTTAATTTTTTCTAGAGATTCATTTATTTCTTTCCCTATCTCTGCTATATTTTCTTTTAATTTATTATTTACATCTGTTGTCATATCCAGGCTTTCAAAAAGATCATTAAGTTCGACTGTTTTAGCTTTAGTATACTTTTCCTTTAGATTTTCTGAAAAAAATTTTTCAAGAGAGCCAATATTTAATTTAATTTCATTATCTTGATAAATTATTTCTATTTTGGCATCTAAATTAGTCAAGTAACCAGAGATGGCCTCTGCTATTTTCTTGCATGCATTATCCTTAATTTGAACCCCTTCATTATAATGAACCGTTAAATCTTTATTATTCCCTTCCTTTGTATAATTGGCATATTGTTTAGTATATTCTCTAACAATATTTTTTATTTGCTCGTTCATGTTTTTGGTATGTTTTTCGACATCTAATCTATCCTTATGTGATAGCTCTGGATTACCCATATTTTCTCCTATAATTTATTTCTCTATATTAATTTAACTATAAAAAAGTTAACAATTAATTAATTACAAAAATAATTTTATATAGTTATATATTATTTTTAATAATTAAATGTTAATGACAATTATAAATAACCTTGAAGAATATTTAAGCCCTGAAACTTATGATGCTGAGTACGGGTGCTTTGAAGAAGAAAATAAGATGTAGCCCTGTTATTATTCTCTTATGCAGGTTAAAAAAATAAAATCTTTATACATGAATTACTCCTTCAGGAATTTTTCACACAATGTATTATATGTGCTTTGCATAACAGGGTGATATAACTTTATATTACAGTAAATTTTATAAGCCAGCTCTTCATCATATGTATGCGAAGTTTTATTACGATCCTCCAACATTTTAAGCCACAATTTTTCATCTTCAATCATTTTTGCCGCATATGCCTCTCTTAAAACTTCTTTAGGAAAGTTTACCTCCTTACCTAAATTTTCGATTATGCGCATTAGAAATTTCCAAAAAAGTTCAATACTGAATTCAAATCTTTGTATAGTTGCATCTATATTAGTATCATCCGAACCGATAATAGGTTTCTGTAAAACACTTTCTAATCTGTTTAATGCCTTACTGTAGTTTTTTTGAACTCTCTTCTATTTTTAAATCCATACTTATTTGCCTTTTATATAAATATTTTCCGTCTTTTAAAATAGCCCTTCTCAAAGGATTGTTTTCATTCATAGAATCTAATCTTATGCAATCGATTTTAAGCAGAGTATCAGCATCCTCAATTAAATTGATCACCTCCAGCCAATCATCCTCACTTGCATCAGGGCAATAAACAGCTAAATCCAAATCCGATCTCTCATTATTATCTTCACGTGCCCTGGAGCCGTAAAGCAATATGGATTCAATATAGGGAAGTCGGATTAAATTTTGAAAAAAAATATATTCAGTCAGATTCATGTAAGTATTACTTATATTTAATTATAATTACTTAGTAAGCTTAAAAATACAGTATAATAGAAAGTAAATATTATCACACTAAAAAGCTATATCAACTTTTAGTAATCCACCCACCACCGAGCACGCGAGTATCATTATAAATTACACATGCCTGCCCGGGAGTAATACCTTCATAAGCTTCTTCGAGCTCAGCTATGGCTTGGTTATTACCTGAAATTTTAATCCTAGCCCTGGCGCCTTTATGCATTGAGCGTAATTTTACTATACATTCCATGCCTTCACTCGGAATTTCTTCGCCAAGCCAATTTAGATCTTTAATATAGACTATGGAATTTGCTAAATCCTCTTTTTCGCCGACTACTACTTGGTTGGTTTTCGGATCAATTGCAATTACATAGAGCGGGGTACTATGAGCAATCCCTATACCGCGTCTTTGGCCTATGGTGAAATTAATAATACCGTTATGTTCGCCTAAAACCGTTCCGTCTTTATAAACAACTTTACCGTTATCCAGCGCTCCGGGTCTTAATTTTTCAATAATTGAAGCATAAGAACCATTTGGCACAAAGCAGATATCTTGACTATCCGGCTTATCGGCGATTTCCAATCCGAATTTCCTTGCAAGCTCTCTGGTTTCATTTTTAAGTCTCCCGCCAAGCGGAAACCTTAAAAAATCCAGTTGTTTTTGAGTGGTCGCAAATAAAAAGTAACTTTGATCTTTAGCCGGATCCATGCCCTTATGAAGTTCTGCTTTTCCGTTCACTTCTACCCTCTGTACGTAATGCCCGGTAGCAAGCGCATCAGCACCCAAATCTTCTGCAACTTTAAATAAATCTCTAAATTTTACGCTTTGATTACATTTCACACATGGGATAGGAGTTTCCCCTTTCAAATAACTATCAGCGAAATCTTCCATAACTGCTTCTTTAAAAATACTTTCATAGTTTAGCACATAATGCGGAATACCGATTTTTTCAGCAGCCATTTGAGCATCATAGATATCCTGCCCTGCGCAACAAGCACCTTTTTTTTCAAGTGCGACTCCATGATCATACAGTTGCAGGGTAATACCGATCACTTCATGCCCTTCACTTGCAAGCAGCGCTGCAACCGTAGAGCTATCGACACCACCTGACATAGCTACGACAATCTTTTGTTTTTTGCTTGGCATAAAAGTTAAATGAGTTACTTTAAAGTTTAAGGCAATTATAGCCGAAAACCATACAACAATCCATTACAAAAAGTTAAGCTTTTTTAGTATCCAGCTTTTTAATAGCAACCTGTTGAACAATTGAAAGTATGTTACTCCATGCCCAGTAAATAATAAGCCCGGACGGGAAGGTAGAGAACATAAACATAAATATCCACGGCAGCATTTTCATTACTTTAGCTTGCATAGGATCTGAAGGCTCAGGACTTAAGCGCTGCTGAATATACATGGTTGCCGCCATCAAAATAGGGAGAATCCCGATATGCAGGAAAGCGGGCGGGTCCCATGGGATTAAACCGAATAAGTTAAATATATTAGTAGTATCCGCTCCCGATAAATCTTTTATCCAGCCGAAAAAGTGAGCATGACGCATTTCAATAGTTACATAAAGCACTTTATATAAGGCAAAGAATATCGGCATTTGCAGCACAATCGGCAAACATCCGGCAAGCGGGTTAACCTTTTCCTTTTTATAAAGTTCCATTATGGATTTTTGGAACATCATAGTATCATCTTGGTGCTTTTGCTTTAATGCCTGCATTTGAGGTTGTAAATCTTTTAGCTTATTCATTCCTCTAAAACCTTTATATGCAAGCGGGAATAACATTAGCTTTATTACTACCGTTAAAAGAAGAATAGCCAACCCGAAGTTACCGATCATTTTATAAAAATAACTTAGGAGAATGAAAATCGGTTTAGTAATAAAATATAAGATACCGAAATCTACTGCACGGTCAAAAAGGGTGATATTATATTGTGCTTGGTATTTATCCAATAAATCCAGCTTTTTAGCTCCTGCAAAAAGTTTCACGTTTTGTACGGCACTTGCATTACTTTTTACTTCAAGCGTATTTTGAATTATGTCAGCTTGAAATCTTTCCAAATCCCCGTCTTTAAACGCTATGAAACTACCTCTTCTAACCTGATCCTGCCCGGGGATAATTGCCGCAAGCCAATATTTATCGGAGAAACCTAACCAGTTTATATTATTTTCATATTTAAGTTTTCTCTCACTGCTTAAATCTTCAAAGCTAACCTCTTTTAATGAGTTATTGAAAACTCCTATGGCTCCTTCATGGATAATCATATTTTTATCTTTGCTTTCAATATGACTACGGCTTATTAAAGAATAAGGTTGGATTTTTATAGGCTTGTCGGATTGATTTTTAGTTTCCTGTTTAATATCAAACATAAAATTTTCATCTAAAGAAATAGTAATTATAAACTCAATATTTTGGGAATTAGTCCAAGATAAGCTAATGTTGTCATTTTGTTTTAGCGAGGCTTTATTTGCCTTCCATAAAGTCTCTTTATTCGGAAGCTCCAGATTTTCTTCATTACTAATCCAACCAAACTCTGCAAAATATACTTCCCTGGTTTTAGACGGCGAAAATAAAACAACATTAGCATCATTTGCGTTCGGATGGACTTTATATTGCAGAAGAGTTAAATCATCAATCCTTGCACCCACCAAATTAATGGATCCTTTTACTGCTTGGTTATTGATTAACACCCTGGTATTATTCTTAAATCCTTCTTTTACTATTTCTTCTTGTGATAAATTAGCTTCTTCTAAATCAGGGGTAATTTCAGCTGTGCCGCTTTTTTGTTCAAATGCAGAAGGGGGGGGAGGAGGAGGCGGAGCAAAAAAATATTGCCAAGTAAATACAATTAAAACCGAAAGTATAACAGCTATAGTTAATCTTTGTTGATCTGACATTTTTGTTTTCCTTTGTTTTGTGGTACTGGGTCAAAACCTGCACTAAAAAGCGGGTTGCATTTTAAAATTCTAATTAAACCATAAGTTATTCCTTTTAGCATACCATGCTCATTTATTGCAAGCATCGCATATTCGGAGCAAGTGGGCTGGAATCTGCAGGTAGGAGGAAGCATCGGAGAAATAGTATATTGGTAAAATTTAATAAATATAAATATGAAAGATTTTAAAATTTGAGATATGAAAGATAGAATGCACTTAATCATCTTAAATTTTCTAACCCTTTAACAAATTCGTTTTTAAGATTTATATACTTTTCTTTAATTAGAGTAGGCCTTGCAATTATAATTATTTCTGCAGGCTTAAATTTATTTTCTTTAATAATTTCTTTGGTAATCACCCTGATTAATCTTTTGCAGTAGTTGCGTTTTACTGCGTTACCAACCTTTTTGCTTACTGTAAAACCGACTTTTAATAAATCATCTTCCATAAGCAAGTTGTACAAAATCAAAAAGCTTCGAGAGTGAAGCTTCCTTGAGTTTTTTGAGATTCTGGAATAATCTTTCGTTTTTACAATTCTTTCTAAGTTCAAAGCTAATTACGCGCTTAAAACGTGTCTACCCTTCGCTCTTCTAGCGTTTATTACTTTTCTGCCGCCTACGGTCGCCATTCTGGCTCTAAATCCGCCTCTGCGTTTTTTCACTAAATTACTCGGCTGATACGTTCTTTTAGTTGCCATTTTCTTTTCCTTGAGGTTAAATACGATTAAAAATGTAGGTGTTCTTATAACTCCTATCGTTTAAAAAGTCAATAGTTACAACTTTTAAAGCCTATGAACGATGCAAAAAATTTATTAAAATGGTATGTGGAAATGGGTGTGGATAGCTTTCTTTCTGAAAAGCCTATTAATAGACTCAAAAAACGTGAAGAGAAACTTGAATTGAAAGCGAAAGCACCTGAGTATAATGCTTCAAGAGAAATTGCAGATAAATGTAATGATTTACAAAAGCTGGAACAAGCAGTCAGAGCTTTTGACGGGTGCGCTATAAAGAAAGGTGCTACAAATACTGTTTTTAAAGACGGCGACCCTAAATCTAAAATTATGTTGATTGGAGAAGCACCGGGTGCCAATGAAGATGAGCAGGGAATACCGTTTTGCGGATTAAGCGGCAAATTATTAAACAATATATTACTTGCGATCGGGTTGAAGCGAGAAGAAGTATATATCAGTAATACGGTCTTTTGGCGCCCTCCTGGAAACCGGCGCCCTACAACGGAAGAGATTAAAATCTGCCGCCCTTTTGTTGAAAAGCATGTGGCTTTAGTTGCACCAAAACTTATTATACTGGTCGGCAATACCGCAGTTGAGTCTTTACTTGATTTGAAGGTATCAATGGCTTCGCTACGAGGAAAATATTTCGATTACTCAAATCCTTATTTAAGCAAACCTATTAAAACTGCTGTAATTTTTCACCCGGCTTATTTATTAAGACAAGCTCTAAAGAAAAAAGAAATGTGGATGGATATTCTTAAAATTAAAAAAGAGTTTTTAAGCTGAATATGATAGTTATCAAAGATTTAAAAAACCAAAGTTATAAAAATTTAGCTGTAGCATTGGGAAATTTTGACGGCGTACACATCGCACATCAGGAAATTATTAAAACTTGCACTAATTATGCTAAAAATCATAATATCCAATCTGCGGTAATAACTTTCACTCCTCATCCGCGCGAGGTTATGAACCCTTCTGCCAAGCATGAAAGTTTAATTACGCCTGAACAAAAGCTGGAGTTGTTTGAACGCTTAGGGGTAGATATAGTTTACTTAATTAATTTTACTCCTGAGTTTGCAAATATACCGGCTAATGAGTTTATCAGTAGAATATTGGTTCAGACTTTGCAGGTACAACATGTCATAACCGGATATAATTTTCTGTTCGGTAAAAATCGCCGGGGTAATTCTAATCTTCTATCCAAAAGTGCTGAACATTATAATTTTTCTTATCAGCAAATTGGTAAAATAAGTTATAATTATCATGATATTTCTTCTTCAAATATTAAAGCACTCATGAAGCTCGGTGCATTTGGTATTGTTAATGAATTACTGGGAAGGGAATATTCCATCTCGGGAAATGTAGTAGAAGGTAATAAAAGAGCAAGAATGCTCGGGTTTCCGACAGCAAATATCGCCCTAAAGCAGGAATTGTTTTACCCGTTATACGGAGTCTATTTGGTTAAGGTTGAAATTGAAGACAAGGAACTATACGGTATAGCTAACATAGGTCTTAGGCCTACTTTTTCAGAAATTGAACCGATTTTAGAAGTACATATTTTTGATTTTGATAATAACATTTATGATAAGCAGTTAAAAATAAAATTTCTTCATTTCATTAGACCTGAAAGAAAATTCAGCGATATTGATGAACTTAAAACCCAGGTAATATCTGACATACAAGGCGCAAAGTATGCTTTAAAAAACTTACCCGGCTCATGTATTTAATGCTTTTTAACCAATATAAAAAGTATTATTATACGGGTTCCGGATTGCAAATTCCGAAGATTTTCTATAATAATTTAACCTACAGCAAAATGG
Source organism: endosymbiont of Acanthamoeba sp. UWC8 (assembly GCF_000730245.1). Lineage (NCBI taxonomy): Bacteria > Pseudomonadati > Pseudomonadota > Alphaproteobacteria > Holosporales > Holosporaceae > endosymbiont of Acanthamoeba sp. UWC8. The sequence continues at coordinate 1,365,640 of NZ_CP004403.1, forward strand.
AGTGATTGTGAGTAAAGCTAAGTTTAATTTAAATAGCTTTTTTTTAAGATGTTTAGGAGCACTAATCATTGCGCTTGCAATATTTTTATTTATATCCTTCATAAGTTTTAATGCAGGCGACCCTTCATTTAATCAAGTTAATGATAATGAAGTTAAAAATTTAGCGGGCTACTACGGTGCTTTTATTGCCGACCCAATTTTACAATCCCTAGGCTTTGCTTCTTATTTTATAGTAATATTTTTAACTACCTTAGGGCTTAAAATACTAACCTTAAAAGAGATAGGCTTTCTTACTGTAAGAATCGCGTTTTTAATACTATTACTTCCGTTTCTTGCCGCCTGTCTTACATTTATAAAGCCTATTCCTAGCCAAAACTTTATCAGTTATGGCGGTTTTATTGGGGTCTTCGTCAAAGAAGAGCTCAGTGTTTATTTTAATCCTAAGCATATTTTTTATAGTATTTTCCCTATTATTATAATTGTAAGTTTGCTTACTCTAAATATTAACTACAAAGAATTTAAAAAATTTATTATTGTTATAATCAGGCTTTTCACCTATGGTGCAAAGCTTTTTGCCTGGGCTATGGTTTCATTATATATTTTAATTAGAGGAAAAATAGCTAAAAAAACAAATGAAACTACGGTAGAAAATCAAGAAGCAAATATAGAAATTGAAAAACCGAAACCTATATTAACAATTAAAAATAAGATGCCGAGGTTTGAGCCGAAAAAAGATGTATTATACTCTACCCCCCGGAGTAGCTCAAGTGATTTTCAACTTCCGCCTACAGCTCTTCTTAAAGAACCGCCGATTACTTCCAAGAAGAATCAATTAAGCGAAGCGGCCTTAAACCAAAACTCAAGACTTCTCACCCAGGTTCTCCAGGATTTCGGAGTTTATGGGAATATCTTAAGTATACGGCCGGGGCCTGTGGTAACATTATATGAACTTGAGCCGTCTGCCGGCACGAAATCTTCCAGAGTAATAGGGCTTGCCGATGATATTTCAAGGTCAATGAGTGCGGTTTCGGCAAGAATTTCGGTAATACCAGGCAAAAATGCGCTCGGTATTGAGCTTCCTAACACGAGCAGAGAAATAGTATACTTAAGAGAGTTGATGGAAAGTGAAACCTATGTTGCAACCGAAGGGAAGCTTCCTCTGGTTTTAGGTAAAAATATTGGCGGAGACCCGATCATTGCCGATTTAGCTAAGATGCCGCACTTATTGGTTGCAGGAACTACGGGATCGGGGAAATCGGTCGCTATTAATACTATGGTGCTTTCACTGCTATATAAGCTTTCCCCGAAAGAATGTCAGTTTATTATGATTGACCCTAAAATGCTGGAATTATCAGTTTATGAAGGAATACCTCATCTTTTAACTCCTGTCGTAACCGAGCCTAAAAAAGCCGTAGCTGCTTTGAAATGGGTAGTTAAAGAAATGGAAAACCGTTATCGCTCAATGTCAATTTTAGGAGTAAGAAATATCCAAGGCTTTAATAAGGCTATCGAAGAGTCTATAAGTAAAGGCCAGCGTTTAGAAAAACAAATACAAACCGGGTTTGATCAAGAAACAGGCAAGCCGACATTCGAAACAATTGAAATGCCTGCCGAGCCTTTGCCTTATATTGTAGTTATTGTTGATGAAATGGCTGACCTTATGCTGGTGGCAGGTAAAGATATCGAAGGGTATATTCAACGACTTGCTCAGATGGCTAGAGCAGCGGGAATTCACATTATTATGGCAACACAAAGACCATCCGTAGATGTTATCACGGGGGTAATTAAAGCTAATTTTCCAACCCGTATCAGTTTCCAGGTAACTTCCAAGATTGACAGTAGAACTATTTTGGGTGAACAGGGTGCCGAGCAACTGCTCGGTATGGGAGATATGCTTTATATGATGGGAGGCGGAAAGATCGAACGTGTTCACGGCCCATTTGTAGGTGACAAAGAAGTTGAAATGGTAGTTGATTACTTAAAATCCCAGGGGAGCCCTAAATATAAGATAGAAATTACTCTCGATGAGGATGAGGAAGGGGATAGTATAATTAATATGGCAGGAGGTGATACTGATGACCTCTACTCACAAGCAGTAGCCATAGTACTAAGAGATAGAAGGCCAACAACTAGTTACCTGCAAAGGTGTTTAAAAGTCGGATACAATAAAGCCGCAAGCTTAATTGAAAAAATGGAAAAGGAAGGGATTCTTAGCCCTCCTAATCATACAGGCAAAAGAGAAATTTTGGTAAATGACTAATGTTAATTACAGATAGTAAAATATTAAAACGATACTGTGAAAAAGCTTTAAGCGAAAAAGTAATGGCTTTTGATACTGAATTTATGCGGGATAAGACTTATTATCCGAAATTGTCACTAGTCCAAATAGCAACTAAGGACAGTGTTTTTGCTATTGATATGTTATGCGGACTGGATTATTCACCATTAAAGAAATTGCTTTCAGCTCCTGATATATTAAAAGTAATCCATTCGGCCAGACAGGATTTGGAATTATTGTATAATTTCTTTGGGATCATTCCTCAAAACCTGCTTGATACGCAAACTGCCGCATTGTTTTTAGGCTATAAAGACTCCCCAAGCTTCGAGTTATTAGCTGCCGACTTTTTAGATAAAAAAGTCAGCAAAGAATTACAGTTTTCTGATTGGCTTATTAGACCGTTATCTGATGAACAGTTAAAGTATGCAATTACGGATGCAAATCTACTTTATGATTTGTTTTTTAAAATTGAAGAACGGTTAAATGAAGTAGATAGATTCGTATGGGCTTTAGAAGAATCTAACCTGATTAAATGCGGCAGTAAATTTATTACTTCTATTGAAAGTATACTAAACAAATTTACTTCCGCTATTAATAAAGAAAGTGATTTAATTAAATGCTATGATCTGCTTTCCTGGCGTGAAGAGAAGGCAAAAGCATTGGATGTACCTCGTAATTACGTGCTAAAAGAAGAAGTGATTATTCAGCTTTGCCATAAAAAACCTCTAACTATAGAAGAACTTTTAAAATATAAATTACATCCGAATCTGGATGAAGAGAACTTGTATGAAATTCTGGAAATTATGCAGGATGAAACTTTAGATGAGGCTAAAAACGAAATAATAAAAAATGTTTTAAATAATAAAAAGTTTATTTTTTTAAGCAAAAACAATCTTTTTTTTATGCTCAAAATTTTAGTGGAAATTATTTCTAAGAAATTAGGAATTCATGAGCAGCTTCTTGCAACCACTACCGATATTCTCCTTTTTGCTAATGATAAAGAATCAAGAGTTAATCAGGGATGGAGAAGAGCAGCGATAGGCAATTCTATGCAGGACTTAAGAGAAGGAAAATTATTGCTCGGTTTTAAAGATGGAATTTTTTTTATTTCCGGATAATATATAACCTTATATTCTTAGTTGATTAGCTAATTTTCATGACTAAAATAAATATTCCGCCTTACATTCCTCTTGAATTGATCAGGAAGCTTTTTAACCTATTATCTGAGGCAGGCGAATCAAGATTAGTCGGCGGGTGCGTTAGGGATATCATCTGTGGAAAAATGTCGGATGATATTGATATAGCAACTACAGCTCTTCCCGAGCAGGTACTGGAAATTTTCTCCAAACATAATATAAAAGCTATCCCCACAGGCATTAAGCATGGGACAGTTACCGGAATTTTTGATAAACATATTTTAGAAATAACTACCCTCAGAAAGGATGTTGAATGTTTCGGAAGGCATGCGGTTGTAGAATTTACCGATAACTGGCAGGAAGATGCAGGCCGAAGGGATTTCACAATAAATGCAATGTCTATGGATTTGGAAGGTAATATTTATGATTACTACGGCGGGATAGAAGACCTAAAAAACAATCTTGTTCGCTTTGTCGGGATTGCTGAGAAAAGAATTCAAGAAGATTACTTAAGGATTCTAAGATATTTCAGGTTCTACTCTTATTTCGGGGGTAACAATATAGATAGGCAAAGCCTGTCCGCAGTATCAAAGTATGCACCACAAATGGCAACTCTTTCAGGTGAGCGCATTAGGCAGGAAATGCTTAAAATAATTAAAAAAAAGTATGCTTTTGATACAATAAAATTTATGGTTGAAAATGGGGTATGGGAGCATTTAAACTGTGAGAATCCAAACCTTACTAAACTTTACGGTTATAAATTTAGCAGCGAAGCTTTAATAAATTTAGCAGCAATTATACGATCTACCTCTGATCCGATATTAAATTGTAGAAACATCAGATTAAGATGGAGGCTATCAAATAAAGAAATGACCACTCTTGAAATGCTTTGTTCAAAAGATTATGAGCTAAATAGCAATGATGAGATAAACGCGAAGAAAGCACTTTATTTTTTAGGTAAGCAGAACTTTCTAATGCAACTAAAGTTAAAATTTGTTGAGGAGCCGAATAAAGATTTAAGTAAGCTGTTTGAGCTCGCTGAAAACTTTATAATTCCTATTTTTCCTTTAAGCGGTAGGGAGGTTAGAAGGATAGGATTTGAAGGTAAAGAGATTGGGGAAATAATTTTATATGCAACAAATGCTTGGATTAATAGTAATTTTAGTTTAAAAAAGGAAGAGCTGCTAGAGTTAGTAAAAACATATTATATCTCTAGAGCTTAAAAGAATTTTTAAAATAATATTAAGAGATGCTCAAGATGGCAGCTAAAAAAGAAATGAAAACAAATAGTAAATTATCCGATAAACAACTAAAGGAAGCATATTATGATATGCTTTTAATCAGAAGGTTCGAAGAAAAGGCCGGGCAGCTTTACGGAATGGGGTTGATAGGAGGATTTTGCCACCTGTATATCGGGCAAGAGGCAATAGCAGTCGGTGTGCAAAGTGTGCTTAAAGAAGGTGATGGAGTAATAACCAGTTACCGTGACCATGGAATTATGCTTGCAACAAAGAGTGACCCGAAATATGTGATGGCTGAACTGCTTGGAAGGGCGACAGGTTGTTCAAAAGGTAAAGGCGGTTCAATGCATATGTTTGATCTTCCAAAAGGATTTTATGGGGGACATGGTATAGTTGGAGCACAGATTCCGATTGGTACTGGAATGGCTTTTGCATACAAATATAAAAAATTAGATAATGTTGCCGTTGTTTACTATGGCGACGGGGCAGCAAACCAAGGTCAGGTCTATGAAGCTTTCAATATGGCTAAGCTATGGGATTTACCGGTGCTGTACGTTATAGAAAATAATGAATACGGAATGGGTACTTCGGTTGCCAGATCATCGAGCATAGTTGATTTATATAAACGCGGAGAATCATTCGGCATTTCGGGTAAAAGAGTTGACGGAATGAACTTTTTTAGCGTCAGAGAATCGGTACTGGAAGCAGTAGAACATATAAGAAGCGGGAAAGGCCCAGTATTACTTGAGATGAAAACCTACCGTTACCGCGGGCATTCGATGTCTGATCCCGGCAAATACAGATCCAAAGAAGAGGTTACGGATTATAGAGAAAATCGTGACCCGCTTATACTGTTAGGTAAATACCTTGAAGATAATAAGATTTATAAACAAGAAGACTTTGATTCCGTAGAGAAAAGAGTTAAGGATGTTGTTGTTGAAGCAGTCGAGTTTGCTCAACAAAGCCCGGAGCCATCGGAAGATGAATTATTTAAAGATATTTACGCTTAAAATATTATGGTAAAAGTTGCAATAATTCATCATGGGGATTACGGATATACAAAAGCTATAGCTGAGCATATAGCACATGGTGCTAAAGAAATAGCTATGGCCGTTGAGCTATATCAATCCTCGGAGATAGAGAAAAATTTAAGCGCGCTTGAGGAAGCGGATGCTATTATCTTCGGTAGCCCCACCTATTTTGGCTCCGTCTCTGCCGAGTTTAAATCATTTATGGACTCAACTTCTCAGCTTTGGCTTAAACAGACCTGGAAAGATAAGGTAGCAGCAGCATTTACCTGCGCTAATTCCCCAAGCGGCGACCAGATGAGCACATTAATGCAACTTTTTGTGTTTGCTTCACAGCATAGTATGATTTGGGCAGGGTCGGACTTAATGCCTAAAATGAAAGAGTATAATGAAGGTTTGGAAGTTTATAACAAGCTTGGTAGTTGGGTAGGATTTGGTTTAGCGGTAAGAGGTGAGCAAGGAGAAAGAATAGAGTTAGAAGAAATAGATATAAAAGCCGCGAAACATTTTGGTAAAAGGATAGCTAAAGTTGCTAAAAAGTTAAAATAGAGAGATGAAAATATGAAAACAGTAACAGTTAGAGAAGCGATTAGAATTGGAATCAGGGAAGAAATGCTTGCTGATGACAATGTCTTTATCATGGGTGAAGAAGTAGCAGAATATAATGGCGCATATAAAATCACTCAAGGATTATTTGATGAATTCGGCGGGAGAAGAGTTGTTGATACCCCGATCACCGAGCACGGCTTTACAGGGCTCGGTGTTGGTGCGGCGTTCGTCGGACTAAAACCGATTATTGAATTTATGACTTTTAATTTCGCTATGCAGGCAATTGATCATATCATCAATTCCGCAGCTAAAACAAATTATATGTCAGGCGGCCAGGTAAGATGCCCCATAGTATTCAGAGGACCGAACGGTTCAGCTGCCAGAGTCGGTGCCCAGCATTCGCAGTGCTACGCAAGCTGGTATGCTCACATCCCGGGTTTAATAGTGCTTGCACCTTATACGGCATATGACCATAAAGGACTGATGAAAGCAGCTATCCGCGACCCGAACCCCGTTGTTTTCCTCGAAAATGAAATACTTTACGGACATGCGCATGAGGTCGGTGAAGATTTTGATACCGATTACACAGTTCCGATCGGTAAAGCGGCGATTATAAGAGAAGGAAACGATGTAACGATAACTGCTTTTTCACTCCAAGTCAAAACTGCACTTGATGCAGCCGAAAAGCTGGCTGAAATTGGGATTAACGCTGAAGTAATCGATCTTAGAACCTTAAGGCCTTTAGATACTGAAACTATAGTAAACAGTGTTAAAAAGACTAATAGAATTGTAGCAGTAGAAGAAAGCTGGCCGTTCGCCGGGATGGGAGCTGAAATTGCCGCACAAATTATGGAGCATGCTTTCGATTACCTTGATGCACCCGTGAAAAGAGTTACCGGTAAGGATGTCCCGCTTCCGTATGCTGCTAACCTTGAGCGGATGGCAATAGTACAGATTGAGGATATAGTACAAGCTGCTAAAGAAGTCTGTTATAGGTAACTTAATTCTTTTCTTGCTTCCAAGCTAAAAAACTATTTTCTTAAAAAAATAATTGTTGGTTATAACCTTATAAGTTTATGGTGCAATTATCGGCAGCTTAGATATTTTATCTTGAAAATAAACTTGTGTTTATATAGCTTGTAAGGTTAACGTTACTAGAATTGAAGGAGTATATAATGAATACAGTAAAATTCATTCGTGAATCAATAGCTCCATATAAGCTCTATATATCAATTCAATTAACAATAATTCTCTTCTCTGCGGTTAATCATAGCTTAAGCCCCTATTTAACCAAGTTAATTATAGATAAGCTAACCATTACTCAACCCGACCAGGCTGTTCAAGCAGTTACTAATCTTGGTATAATTTATATCTCGTTACAAATATCAATAATCGGGCTGTGGCGCATATATGATTATTGCTACCTGAAATATGTTCCGTTAATTAGGACAAAAGTTGCTCATAGAATGATGATGTATACAACTGGGCATTCACATAATTATTTTCAAAATCAGTTTGCTGGAAGCTTAACTAATAAGGTTATTGATGCCTCCAAAGCTGTAACCAGTATCAGTCAAATTTTAATTAATAATTTTACCGGTGCGGTTCTCAGTTTATTGGTTGCGGTTTGTGCGATGTGGAGTGTACATGTGTGGTTTTCTTTATTGGTATCCGCCTGGGCTGTAATCGCTGTTTATTTTTCAACAAAAGTATCTAAAAAATCCAGTAAGCTTGCAAAAAAGACTGCTGAAGCTTCATCAAAAGTCGTAGGCAATATAGTCGATACTTTAGGCAATATTAATAATGTTAGAGCTTTTACCGGCTATAACACGGAAAGCTCCCGTTTAAAACTTATTCAGGGAGATTTTGTTAATGCTGCTCGTGCAAGAGGTTGGTTTCTGCTAAAAGCATATTCCGTACAAGGTACCTTATTCGGGGTTTATCAATCTTTGTGTTTAGCTCTTTTAATTTATTTATATAGTAAAAGCCAAGTAACCGCTGGTGATTTTGCTATGATACTTACCATAAATCATACTATTATTGATATTATTTGGCAGTTATCCCACTCCATGCGTGATTTCAGTGAAGACTACGGAACTTTAGAGCAGGCACTGCAAATTATACAGGAACCTTATGAAATTACGGATGCTGCAAATGCTAAAGAATTAGCCGTCACTAAAGGTAAAATTACTTTTGATCAGGTTGGCTTCCATTACAAGGGTGCTACTCCCCTATTCGGGAATTTATCGGTCACCGTTAAACCTAACCAGAAGGTGGGGTTGGTCGGGTATTCAGGCAGCGGAAAATCCACTTTTGTAAATCTGATAATGCGCTTATATGATATAAACTTCGGTAGAATATTAATTGATGATCAGGATATTAAGTATGTAACTCAAAACTCTTTAAGAGAAAATATTTCGATTATACCGCAAGACCCTTCCCTGTTTCATAGAACACTAATGGAGAACATTCGTTACGGAGCTTCAGCAACTGATAATGAAGTGATTCAAGCGGCTAAAAAAGCACATGCAGATGAATTTATATCTAAGCTTGCTCTAGGCTACAATTCACTTGTCGGTGAGCGCGGCGTAAAATTATCCGGCGGCCAAAGACAAAGGGTCGCGATCGCAAGAGCTATTTTGAAAAATGCACCTATACTCATTCTTGATGAAGCTACCTCCCAGCTTGACTCTGTTACGGAGAATCTTATTCAGGAAAGCTTATTTAAATTAATGCAGAAAAAGACCGCTCTTGTTGTGGCACATAGGCTTTCAACCCTTTTACATATGGATCGCATACTTGTTTTTGATCAAGGAAAAATAGTTGAAGACGGCACTCATGATGAACTTCTGGCTTTAAATGGATTATATAAAACTTTATGGGATGCACAGGTAGGCGGATTTTTACCGGATAAGCCGGGAGGATAGGCTCCAGTGGTCAAAATATAATTTTAGTACTTTTGTATTTTTATCACTTAATAATTATCCGTTCTGCTTTGCCGTGTGTTACATAACTCCACAACCATTTTACAAAAACAGTTAATCGATTACGAAAACCGATTAAAAAGTATATATGTGCTAAATCCCAAATTATCCAGGCTAATACTCCTTTAAATTTTATCCAAGTAAAATCTGCTACCGCCGAATAGCGGCCGATAATAGCCATGTTTCCGAAATTTAAGTATTTAAATTTATATTCTTTTTCAGAGCCGGCAATACGTGCTCTAATTACCTTTGCAATAAACTTTCCCTGCTGAGTTGCAGCGGCAGCTAAAGCCGGAACAGCCTTATTATCTTTTCCTTTGATTTCAGCAGCATCGCCTACAATGAATATATTGGAACTAAGAGGTAATGAGAGATCATTGTTCACCAGGACTCTTTGATTTGTGCCTAGCTTAATCTCATCTTTATTTAATAGATGCTTAATTGATTTTGCTTTAACTCCGGCTGCCCAAATTATTAAATCGCTTTCTATCTCTTCTCCTCCTGATAATTTTATTTTATGCGAGCTAATATCCATTACCTTGGAATTTAGCTTAATTACTATCCCTTTTTCTTCCAAAGATTTTTGAGCAATTGCTGATAATGAAGAATCCAAAGAAGATAAGATTCTTGACCCGGCTTCTATTAATATAATTTCGGTATCAAGAGGGTTAATATGTGTAAAATCCGATCTAATCGCCTGCTTAGTCAGTTCGGCGATAGCTCCTGCCAGTTCTACGCCTGTAGGCCCTCCTCCGATTATCGTAAAAGTCACATGCTTTTTATGATTTGCAATTTCTGCTCTTTCAAACGTCTCTAGTAATTCTTTCCTGATTTTTAAAGCATTTTTTAATGATTTAAGCCCGATAGTATGCTCTCTCCAATGCTCATTCCCGAAATAATTATCTTCACTACCCACTGCAAGAATTAAGTAATCATAATTCAGAGCAGTAGCATTTTTAGTAAAAACTATTTTTTTATTTGAGTCTATCACGGTAACCTCATCCATAATAACCGAGATATTTCTATAATCCTTAAATTGCTCCCTTATCGGCACTGCAATATCGGAAGGAGCAAGATCCCCGCATGCAACCTGATATAAAAAGGGCTGGAAAACATGGTAGTTGTTAACATCGATGATAGTGATTTTTATATTTTTTTGTTTTTTTAAATTTTGCGCGGCAGTAAGCCCAGCGAATCCTCCGCCTACTATTACTATATGAGAAAATTCCCCTTGCATGGCCATAACAATTACCTGTTTTATTTAATTCTACCTAAACCCCTTTTTAAATTTTAACTTAGTTTTTTTGCATAGCAACATATAATAAAATTAATAGAGCTATAAAACCGCTTAAATAATTGATTACTAAAGTTGCAATTTGGTTATAAGAGAGTTATAATTTATTTAAAATCTTCTTTTTCTATTGATTTATGAACTTTATTGGCCTTACTTCTCTTGTTAAACGCCTCCCATTTTATGCTGACGATGTTAAGCAAAATATAAAAGAACTTTTTTCAAAGGAACTTGAAGGCCTTGCAATTAGGCAGATGTACGGGATTGCTCTTGCAGCAGGGTATTACTTAAAAAATGAGCAGATGTTAAATTGTATCCGTGCAGAAGCTAAAATCCATTTGGAAGAAGCAGATGCTACTGCCGCTAAATTTGCCGTAGTGGTCACAAGTATGACCAGCACTTACCATAATTTTAATTCAAGTGTTACTGATGAAGAAATAAAAGCACTACCTGCAGATTTGCACTTAAGTGCTTTTTCGGATCCTTCCATCTTAAAGACTGATTTTGAGCTATATTGCTTAGCTATTTCTATATTTTTAAAGTGTAAATACTGTACCGACCTTCATATTAAATCTTTAATTTCCCAAGGGGTGTCAAAGGCAGCTATTAATAATGTAGCAAGAATTGTTTCCGTACTAAGGGCAGCAAAAGCAGCTCTGGAAATTGAAAATATAAGAAGCTATGAGTTCATAGCACGAGGCCCTAACTTTTAAATTTAATTAAAAACATATGACATTTACAGTTGCGATTACAGGTAAGCCGAATGTCGGCAAATCCTCACTATTTAATAAACTAAACGGCAGAAGGCTTGCAATTGTCAATGATATGCCTGGCGTAACCCGCGACAGCAAAGACTTTACTGCTGATATAGACGGTCACTTGGTTAAGTTTATTGATACTGCCGGATGGGAAAATAAGGATACTATTCTAAGTAAAAAAATGGTTGAGCAAACTTTAAAGGCCATCTCAAGAGCTGATTTGGTGCTGTTAATGCTGGATGCCAGGAATGGGATCACTCCTGATGACATACAATTCGGCAGTATTGTAAGGAAATCAGGCAAACCTTGTGTTATAATAATTAACAAAAGTGAAAGTAAAATTAACATTCTTGAAAATGAAATTTATAAATTTGGTTTTGGTGAACCGATTTATATTTCAGCCGCACACGGCCGGGGTATTGCTGATTTATTTGAGAAGGTAATATCTCATAAGACGAAATTCTATCATGAGCAGGAAGAAGAAAATCCAGAAGATAACCAGTTAAAGCTTACTATAGTGGGCAGGCCTAATGTCGGTAAGTCTACCCTATTTAATGCTATTCTCGGTTTTGAAAGAGCCATAACCTCCGATATTGCAGGTACAACCAGAGATGCCATCAACCATTATTTAACTTATAAAGATACTGATATTGAGCTCATTGATACGGCAGGACTCAGAAAAAAAGCCAATGTTAATGAAATTATTGAGGAGCTTTCCACTGCGGAAAGCATTAATGCGATTAGAAGATCTCATATAGCTTTCTTAGTAGTTGCAGCAGACCAGCCCCTTGAAAAACAGGATTTAGCCATAGCACGAATTGCTATACAAGAAGGGAAGCCTTTAATCTTGGTAATCAATAAATGCGACTTAATCAAAAATTTCAGGGAGTTTGAAGAGGAAATAGAGTATTTAGTTGCCGATAATTTATCTGAAGTAGTCGGACTACCTATTGTTTATATTTCAGCATTAAAACAGCAAGGTATTGATAAAATATTTGATAAAGCTCTAGAAGTCGATCAAAAATGGAAGATGAAAATTTCTACAGGCAAGCTTAACAGCTGGTTATGCAATGCTACTACTCACTATATTCCTCCACTTGCAAACAACGGGCGCAGAATTCGTATTAAATATATGACCCAAACTAGAGTCAAACCTCCAACGTTTAATTTTTATTGCAATATCCCTGAAGATTTGCCTGAAAGCTATAATAAATATTTACGTAATTCTTTGCGAAAAGAATTCGATTTACAAGGCATTCCGCTTAGAATGATTTTTCATAAGAATAAAAACCCTTATAAGAATAGGTAGGATCAACTGACAAAAAATATATTAAGTTAATTGAAATAGTAAAATTAGATATATGATAGAATTTGTTAATGTAATTCCTAATGAAGTTGAAGAAAAAATGTATAAAGACATGGTAAAATATGAATATAATCATGGTATTGATGTAAATTACAAACAATTCTCGCTTATTCTTACTGAAGATAGTAATGAAGTAGTAGGCGTTTTAAAAGCATATACTGCCTTTGCGGAAGTGTATATTGACGAATTATGGGTTGATAGTTCACATCGTGGGAAAGGGTATGGTAGGAAGCTTATGCAAGAGCTTGAAAACCATTTTTACGGCAAAGGTTTTAATAATATAAATTTAGTAACAAGTAATTTTCAAGCCCCGGACTTCTATTTAAAATGTGGATTTACAGCTGAATTTGTAAGGATAAATAAGAAGCACCCAAAGCTAACTAAAACATTTTTTATTAAATATTTTACTGAGGAGTTACAAACCCAGGGCATCCTTTAAAAAGAATAGAAATATAATAGACTTTATATATTTAAATTTATTATATTTATGTTTCCTTGGCTTGCAAATTAGCTATTAAGATAATAAACTCATGACATGTCCACGTTAATTTTGTTCACACAATCTAGAGTTATACTAACAATATATTATTTAGCCTTCTTAATTAATGTTTCAGCAGCTATGACTGATTCTCTAGTTACATCTTCTCCTGATAACATTCGGGCGATTTCATGCAGTTTCTCCTCGTAAGTTAATTCTTTGACATCTACGTTCGCTTTATTATTGATAATGTTTTTACTTACTAAATAGTGATTATCTGAGTATGCCGCGACTTGCGGTTGATGGGTGATTACCAGCACTTGGTGTTCACCGGATAAAAACTTTAGCTTCTTACCTATACTGTCCGCAACTGCTCCCCCGACACCAACATCAATTTCATCAAATATAATTGAAGGTGATGATTTAACCTTAGCCAGCGCGACTCTTAAGCTTAAAAACAACCTTGAAAGCTCCCCGCCCGATGCAATTTTATTTATATAACCGAATTCACTGCCCGGATTTGTTCTGGCTAGAAACCTTACCTTATCAATACCATGCGCTGCCCACTCATTTTCATTTGCAGTAACACTTTCTATCATAAAATCAGCATAGCCCATTTTTAGCTGTTCTAATTCAACTTTGACCGCCTTCTCTAAAATTATAGCATTCTGTTTTCTAATTATTGAAACTTGCTCGGCAATCTTAAAATATGCTAATTTGCTTTTCTCAGTATCAGCTTTAAATTCCTGGTAAAATTTGTCATAGTTACTTACTCGATCTAATTTTTCTTTAGTAAGTATTAGAAATTCTTCTAAACTATTCGGATCAACTCCGTATTTCCTGGCAATGTTTTTAAGATTAAATAGCCTTTCTTCAACTGAATTTAGGTTGAATTTTTCAGAAGCTATTGTGCCATAAACTTTTTCAACTTGGGAGATACCCTCATTGATTTCAATCAACCCAATTTCAAAGCTTTTTTCAGCTTCTTTAAATAAATTCGGTACTTTTGTAAGTGCTTTAATTAAATTATTTAGTTTTGCAACTATTCCGCTACCTGAGTTAGCCTCATTTAGTACTAAATTAGATATATCCTGAATTTTTGCTTTTTCCCTTAAAGAATTTCTTAAAGTGCTTAGGTATTCTTCTTCACCAACTTTCGGATTGAGCTCGGATATTTCCTGAATAATATGAGTTAAATAATTTCTCTCATCTTCAGCTTTTGATTTATTTCCGATAATCTCATTTAATTTATGCTCGTTCTCCTTCCATAGCTTGTAAGCAGAGCCCAGTGCCTCCAATTCTCTATAATTACCGGAGAATTCGTCTAATATTAAGCGATGGTGTGAAGTATTAAACAAGCCCTTTTGATCATGCTGGCTTGAAATCTCAACTAACAGCTCTCCGATTGCTTCCAATGCGGCCACACTGGAAAGAATATCATTAACATAGCATTTAGTCTTCCCGCTTTGCTCTAAAACCCGCCTTAATATTAAAGTTTCGGCTGGCTCAAAGCCTTGTGAGACTAAGTATTCTTTTATATGAGGGAATTGCTCTATATTAAACGCGGCTGAAATAACTGCATTACTGCCCTCACTTTTTATCAGTTTGGCGTTCGCCCTTCTTCCTAAAGCTAAGCCTAATGCATCAAGGATAATAGACTTGCCCGCACCGGTTTCACCGCTTAACACGCATAGGCCTTGATTAAAATCCAGATTTAAGGAATCAATCAGAATAAAATTTTTAATTGAAAGCGAAACTAACATAAAATATTAGTTAAAATTACTTAGATCTATCTTTCTACGATTAGCAAGCTCAATAGTCAAATCTTTTGCTCGATCCGAGCTCATTAAACCAAGTATAGCTGCAAGTTTAGCTTCCTTCATTTGAGATGAAACCTCGACCAATATAGGCATTTCAAGCTCATCAAATATTCTTGCCGCATCTTTCGGTTTCATGTTTTCATATATCTTAACCAGGGTAAGTATTTCCTGATTTCGCTTCTCATTATATTTATCAAGGATGAGTTGAGCTTGAGTAATTAAATTTTGTAAAGCATCAATTTTTTGTTGAATACGCTTTTCGGTAACTTTGAGTACATTTTCTTTTAAACTTATATCCTTTTCTCTTACGTCAAGCTCTTCTCTTCGCTTAACCAGGCTTCCAAGAACTTCTACTTCTGTAGAGGAAAACTGGTTTTGCCAACCGGATTTATTGTCACTATCGCCCTCTGAACTCAGTTCTGCGGGATTCGTAGGGTACTGTTTAGTATCTTCCGCATTTAAAGTCGGGCTAGATGTAGAGACATCCTTAGGAGCTACAGGCTCTTTATTACTTGTATCTTGAGCATTCAATTCGGAGGCTGAGAAAATTTCGGGAATATGCTCAGAGACATTCATTACCTTTGAAAACACTAAGATAAATAAAAACCCGATCAAAAATGGTAAAAGTCTAAGCATTATATAATTCTCAAGTTTGTTTTATTAGTTTTATTGCATTACGTAAATCATCTTTAGTTTTTGAAGATCCGTTACTACCGCTTACTTTTGAATTATTAAGTACAAGAGGCTTCGTCACCTTACGGTCGAGTGCATTTGCAGAGGGAAACTGAGCTTTTGACTGCCCTTGCTGAGCTACTTCATTTCTTGCTACACCTATCGCATTTTCTAATCTATCAGCTAATTTTGCTGCAGTATTAGTCATAAATGAAAGATCGGAAATCAACTCACCCGCTTTATCAACATACTGCTGCAACTCTACAGATGAAGTTTGTGACATTACCTTTAAATCAGCTATGCTTTTATGAGTTTTTATAATTGCTGCATCAAAAGTCTGCACTAAAATCCCTAAATCTTTTTTACTGTCTTTTAACTCGATAATTTTTTTATTTAGCCTCCAGCAAAAACCGATTGTTATTATAAGTAGTGAAATTACCGTAATATTAAGTACAATATCCATTCCCTTACTTTTTATACCTCTCTAAATTAATGCTGTCATTTAGTTGTATAGCAAGCTTATCTCCGCTTTTGCCGGGTTGACCGGTGGAGATGATAGTCTCATTTAATTTTATATCCCAATCAGCTCCGACCATCTTATCAAGCATAATAGTTTTACCTACTTTCAGTTCGGCAACATTTTTTAGTCCCGCAGGCATGCCATCCAGGCTTACTTTTATTGTAACCGTTGCTTTACCGATCTCGTTCTCAAAATGCCTTGTCCAATTAGGATCTTTACTTCCTCTCTCACCTATATAAGGTTTAGACAATATTTTTTTAACCGGCTCAATTGTAGTATATGGTAAAATAATATGAATATTACCTGAGCGAGTATCCATAGTAACTTTTAAATTAAGCACTATAGCTACATCTTCAGGCCGCACAATCATTGCAAATTTAGGATTAGTTTCAACTCTATCGAGCTGGAAATTTGCGGAAGTAACCGGATTGAATGCTAAACTTAAATCATGCAAAACTATTTCAGTTATACTTTTAACCACACTATTTTCTATTGAGGTAAATGGACGTCCTTCGACTTTTAAGGAGGGTGGTGTTTTTCTTCCCCCGAATAATACCTCAACGAAAGCATAAATCATTGTGGAGTCAAAAGCTAATATACAAAAGTTATCCCACTCTATTACTTTAAATACCGAAAACATTGAAGGTGACCCGATCCTGGCCAAACAATCCCCAAAACGTTCCGTATTCATATTTTCTATTTCAACGTCAACGTTATCCGCTGTATAATTTCTTAGAGAAGTAGAGTTAATTCTTACAAATCTATCAAATGTGATTTCCAACATTGGAAGCCTGATCGAAGTTTGTAATGCTTTATCCAGCAAGAGCTCCACGCCTTTATGATTTGTAGCGGTAGAGGATTGGCCAACCCCTTCCCGGTTTAAACTTTGTGATTTCTCGTTTAATGCCTGTTCCCAAGTTTTATTAGAGCTAGGTTTTTCTGTTTCTTGGGTATTACTTTGATCTTGAGCCATAGTTTACTGAACAAATACATCTTTAAATAGGATATCATTAATCTGGGCGGGATATACAATTTTGTTAACCCTTAATAACATTTCAGTTTTCAATTTATATAGGGCTATAGAACCTTGCATATCTTCAGGTCTCAATTCTCTCAGATATATTATAAATGTATCCCTAATCTTAGGTGAATGCATTTTTACTGCGTCAAGGTTTTTACTTCCGGTTACTTGAAGAGTTATTTTAAGTTTTAAGAATCCCTGGCCTTTACCTCCGGTGTTCAAATTCATTAGTATTTCATCGAGATCAAAATAAGCTATTTCTTTTTCGGCAGCTTTTTGCTCTATTTTTCTCTTATCTTCCTCAGTTTTTTGCTGCTTTAAATAAAATAGAATTCCCCCGCCCGTACTAAGCAGCAGGATAAGAAACACAGCTATAAATATAATTTTTTTCTTACGACTTTTAGGAGGCGAAGCTGAAGAGCCTTCTACTTCGGTTTGCTCATCTTCAGTGACCCCTTCCTTATCATTTTCAGGTTGTTCCTTTTCTTTTTCTTCAGCTGCCATTTATTTCCCTTATGTAACAATACTTATTAACATATTCTTACACAAATAACATATCGGTTACAACTTTAAAAAAAATTATTCTAATTGATCAATAAAACTTACGATCATATTTAGTCCTTTTTTCCAAAATTCGGAATGTGAAGCATCAAGACCGAATGGCTTTAATAGTTCCTTGTGCCGTAATGTACCACCTGCTTGCAACATGATTATATATTTTTCCTCAAAATTTTCTATTCCGTCTAAATATGATTGGTACAGTGAATTGACTAAACAATCTCCGAATGCATATGAATAGACATAAAACGGCGAATGAATAAAATGCGATACATATGCCCAATAATATTTATATTCATCATGGAACTTAATACCTTCTCCTAAGCTTTCTTTCTGGGTTTTGAGCCAAATTTCACAAATTCTTTCCGAACTTAATTCTCCCCTTTCTCTACGCTCGTTATGTATCGTGTTTTCAAATTCACAAAAGGCAATTTGCCTGACTACAGTATTTAGCATATCCTCAACTTTATTTGCGATCAGCAATTTTTTGTTACGCTCATCTTTTTCAATATCAAGTAAGTATCTAAAAGCAAGCTGCTCACCGAAGACCGAAGCAGTTTCAGCTAATGTAAGCGGTGTACCGCACATTAAAGCTCCCTGTTTATTAGAGAGTAATTGATGTATACCATGCCCGAGTTCATGCGCTAAGGTCATCACATCTCTAGTTCTACCTAAATAATTCAGCATAAGGTAAGGATGGGCGGAAGGAACCGTCGGGTGGGCAAAGGCTCCACTTCTTTTCCCTGAACCAGTCGGTACATCTATCCAATTGTTTTCAAAAAAGTTATTAGCTACCTCCAGAATTTTTGGAGAAAAGTTAGCTAAGGAAGCTTTAACTAATTCCACAGCTTCCTGCCAGGAATATACTTTATCCGTTTTGCCGGGGAGAGGGGCATTCCTGTCCCAATAATCCAAGCTTTCCACTCCGAACCATTTGGCTTTTAGCTTATAATATCTATGGGAAAGCTTAGGATAATAGGATTTAACCGTATCAATAAGTGCTTGAACCGTTTCATCCTCAATATAATTAGAAAGATTGCGTGAAGAGATTGGCTTAGATAACTTCCTTAAAGTATCAATAGTCTGTTTTTCTTTAGCTAAAGTATTAGTAATTAAACTAAATAACTTAGTGTTTTTCCCCAGTACTTCTCCCAAAGATTTTGCAGCTATTTTTCTCGTTTCACTATCCGGTTCGGAAAGTTTATGTAAAATTTCACTACAAGTCAGTTGCTCTTCTTTAAAAGGGAATCTTAAATCAACCATAGTCTCATCAAACAAACGGCTCCAAGCTTGCCCACCGGTAACAGAAGTATGATGTAATATTTCTTCCTCTTTATCAGATAACTGATGCTTTTTAAACACCCTTAAATCTCTAAACCAAGGTTTATATCCCGCTAACTTTTCATTCTTCAGCAGATTATCCAAATGAACATCTTCCAACTGATTAATTTGCAAGGTAAAGAAAATTAAAGCCGCAGAAAGTTGAGTAAGTTGTTCCTGCATATTTTGAAAGAAAGCAGCCTTCTCGGGATTGGCCATATCAGTTGTATAGTAAAGAAAAGCAAAACTCCCTATCTTACCCATCAGATCGCTAATATTCTCATATTTAATTATAGCTGAATAAAATTCCTCTCCCGAAAGTTCGGCAATTTTGTTTTGGTATTCCTCAGCAAATTTTTGAATATCAGACTCCAGTCGGGTTAGGTCATCGGTTAAAGCCTTATCCTTCGGGCTTTGATAGAGGTCTTTCAAATCCCATTTCGGCATAAATCCAAGTTTGTTATTTTCTTCTATTTGTATACTATTCATGGAATCCTCTTTTTAATTTGCTGTTTTTGTTATAAGGTATAGTTGAGTTATAACCGATTTCAACTGAAACAATGCTACTGAGATACTTTTTTGCCTTCTTTTCGCTCTTACTTATTACTTCATGCGGCTTTCATCCTGTATACAGTGATAATAACTTAGGCAAACAATTAAGTGGAATAAAAGTGGGGAGTATCAGTTACGAGAGTAAAATTCCTACCCGTGAATCCATTGCATTGACTTCGGCTCTCGAGCAAGAATTTAACTGGTCTTACACGGATTCTACGAAAAACTATACTCTTGATCTTTCCTATGTAATTTCGATTGAAGGCGTCGCAATCCAAAGCAATGCTCTTGCAACTAGAAACAATTTAAGAGTTACCTTAAATTATGCACTCACTGATAATAACAGCGGCAAAGTTATTGAACGCAACACCTTAATTGGGGTAGAAAGTTTTGATATTCAATCTTCCCCTTATTCTAACTATGTTTCTAAAGAGGAAACGGCAGTGAAGGTGATGAAATCTTTGGCTACCGAGCTAAAGTTAAGGCTTATTGGATTGGTTGGAAATAATATTAAATTATAAGATAGTTAGTAGAAAAGAACTATCCTATCTAGTCATTTCCTCATTAGAAACCAATAAGCGCATGCAACCGTCATTGATGAGATAATAAGAATAATAGTATAAAAAATATCTATCTTATAATAACTTCCTAAAAGCCACTTAGCTATTATAAGACCGATAACGGAAGCTAAAAACAGCAAGCGCGGTAATGTAAGGAGCTTGTAGCGCCCCAGTATCCAATATAACGGCATACCAATACATAACAACCCTACATATGCAAAAATGACACCGATAAAACTTCCGGTTATCATAACTCGCATTATAAAATACACTTCACTTAAAAAGCTTTCATATGTAAATTTTACATAGCAGATGAAACAAGAATATATACCTAGAACCAGCGCTAAAGGAATAATAGAAAGCGGCGCAACCAGAAACGCTATAATCTTTTTTCTTAAACTACTTACTTTATTTTCTCTCATAATTTATCAGTAAAGAGAACTATACTCCCGTTGAACCAAAGCCGCCTGCTCCTCTTTCGGTCTCGGGTAGTTCTTCAACTATATTCCAATTAACTTTCGAATATTTAGCTATAACCATTTGGGCTATTCTCATCCCCCTTGTGATTACAAAATCTTTATCACTTAAGTTAATCAGGATAGCGCAAATTTCTCCTCTATAATCCGCATCAATTGTGCCGGGAGCATTAGCCACAGTTATTCCGCTTTTTAACGCAAGGCCTGATCTCGGCCTAACTTGTGCTTCATAACCTTCGGATAAGGCGATAGCAATACCGGTCGGGATTGCTTTTCTTTCCAAAGGCTTGAGAGTTATATCCTCTTCAATGGCTGCCGTTAAATCCATTCCTGCACTATTTATCGTTGCATAGGAAGGAATCGGTAATTCATTCAGATTTGAGAGTTTTTTAATTAAGATATTTTCAATCGACATAATATTTTACCCTATAAAAGTAGGTTGCTTTTCAGTTTTTTTGGAATTTATTTGAGGGATTATATCCTTAGATTTATTCTTGTCATCTTCTTTTAGGATTTCATTGTTGTTTGGCCTGCTTTTAACTGGTTTTTCATTTTCTTCTTTCATATTTAATATCTTTTCTAAAACGACCTCATTTGACCAATCTAACGGGCGCTTATATGAAGCAATAATATATCCGTTCTTATTAATTAGGAATGAACTCGGTAACGAGTGTACACCTAATTCACCCATTATCTCTTTTTTAGGATCAAGAAAAAAATCTATATTTTCAATATTCCTTTGTTTTAAAAATATTTGCAGCTGCTGGGGAGATTTAAAGTCAATTGTGATCGGCAGGATTACTATATCATCAACCTCTCTATACTTTAATTCGCGCGCGAGCTGATCAAGCTTAGTTAACTCATTAATGCAATCGGTGCACCAACTTGCCCATATATATAGCACAACAAATTTATTTTTAAATTCTTTTAAAAGATGGGCGCTTCCGTCTTTATTGAATATCTGAGCTCTGGGTACTTCTATTTTGCGCTTTAATATCCCCGCCTCAAGCATTTTATTTACTTCTATGCCCCTCTTGCTTTTTTGTATGTCTATTGGAGATGCTTTTGCAACACTTATACAATTAAATCCAAATTCTATAGCAAAAATAAGGGTGCAAACAAAAAAAAACGTTGATATGTACAAAAAATTTGTTACAAATCTTAAAAGAAGTTTTTTTAAAATTTTGTTAAACATTTGATAACTTATTTAACCCAATAAAAATTAGTATTATGACAGCACGCAAACTCAATAAACAAGAATTAACTCCGGATGTTGCAAATAGCAATGATAATTTAACATCCTCTATTTCACAAGTAGAAGGAGCTGTAAATCCTCTTTGGGGTGGCTTCTTCAACAATAGTACCAATGAACTTACCAGAAAAATGCTAAGCTCGTTGAATATTGATAAAAGGCTTTATGCGGTAGCTATTGAATCTACTAAAGCTCAGCTTAGAATGCATGTGAAAAGAGAAATTATTGCGGATCAGGATGGTAAGAAGCTGATTGAAGGCTTAGATATCATTAAAAAAGAGATATCAGAAGGTAAGTTCAATTTTGATAATACTCAAAATGATATTTACGATAATATTGAAAGAAGATTAGCTGAACTTTGCGGTGGTGCCGTTGAAAGCTTATATATCGCCAGATCTAAAAATGATCAGATTTCAGGAGATTTAAAGCTATGGGTCAGAGATGCATATGATAGTCTTGATAGTGGTCTACTAAACCTGCAAGCCGCATTAATCGACAAGGCGGAAGAAAACGTTAAAACATTGATGCCCGGCTATACCAACATGCAAGTTGAACAACCTATATCTTTAGGACATCACCTAATGGCATATGTTGAAATGCTCGGTCGTGATAGAGGTAGGATTAAAGATGCAAGAGCAAGGTTGAATACCTCGCCTTACGGTTCTAATTCATTAGCCGGATCCGCTTTCTATATTAACCGTGAGATGGTAGGAAGAATACTCGGCTTTGATAAAGCTGCACCGAACTCTATTGATTCAGTAACTGATAGAGATTATGTAGTTGAGTTTTTATCTTTTGCTTCTATTTGTTCTATGCATTTATCAAGAATTGCAGAAGACCTCATATTCTGGCATAGCCCTAATAATAATTTCATCTCTTTCTCAAACGCGTTTGTAGTACAAAGTTCTATAACTCCTTTCAAAAGAGATCCGAAAATTATTGAACTGGTTAGAGGTAGAACCGGGAAAGTTTACGGTGCATTAGTAAATATTTTAACTACGCTAAAAGGTCTTTCAGTCGGCTTCTCGGAAGATTTACAGGAAGCTGCGGAACCGGTATTTGAAACTTATGATACCTTATTAAATAATATAAATGTTATGGCTGCATTATCTGCTGACTTTATTGTAAACAGAAAAGAAATGAAAGAAGCTGCACAATATGGTTATTCTACGGCTCCGGACTTAGTTAACTGGTTAATTATCAATACCGGCATGAAGCCGAAGAAAGCTATTAATACAACTCAAAAAATTGTTAATTTGGCGATTCAAAAAGAATCTAAACTTTCTTTGCTTGAATTAAATGAACTCCAAGCAATTGAGCCAAAAATCAATGATGATATCTATAGTGTATTAATTGCATCAAGAGCAGTAATCAGCAGAAGGACTACCGCCGGAACCAACCCGGTACAGGTTAGAAAAGCTATAAGATCTGCAAGAAGAAGATATTTATAATAATTATTAGGAGAGGGCAAAATGATTAAGAAAACTATATTTTCTATTATGTTATCCTTAGCACTATGTTCTTGCGGTATTAAGGGGGATTTATCTTTGCCCGATGAGGAAGGTGTTTATATTCCTCCGCAAGATAATAAATAAATCCCACAATACAAGATACTGAGTATTAAAAACTCTTTTTGTACTAACCTGCAAAAAGTAGTTTTTTTAATGGAATAACTAAATATATTTTTATACAACAGTCAATTACTATTCCGAATTCCAATTTGGTAATCCATACAAACTTAGCTCATAATAAATTATTATAATTTTCTCATACCTTCTTTAGCGTCTTCTTTGGATAAAGTTACCATATCCCTAAATTTTGTTGAGTAGCTGGTATTTTCCTGTTTATTAACTGAAGTTGCAGCCTCAGTTAATGTATTAATAACCTCTTCCGATGCCGCTATTTTTCTTGCTTTATCAAGCGCGGTTTCATTTCTATTATCCTTGGAATGAATATCTCCACCATGTTTTAATAATAATTCTATATTTTTTATTTCCCCGCGCGTTACGGCCAGATGTAAAGGGGTTCTTCCAATGCGATCCTTAATATTAATATCGGCACCGTTTTCAATTAGTAATTCTATAGTTTTGGTATGGCCTCTTGATGCTGCATTAAGTAAAGGAGTGTTCCCACTGCGCTCTTTAACATTAACATCAGCACCGTTTTTAATTAGTAACTCTATAGTTTCGGTACTGCCTTTTAATGCCGCCTTAAGCAAAGGAGACTCTCCGAATCCATTTTTAGTATTAACGTCGGCACCATTTTCTATTAGCAATTTTATAGCTTCAGAATTATCTTTTAAAACGGCATTATATAAAGGAGTATTTCCATTTTTAGCTCTAGCATTAACGTCAGCACCGTTTTTAATTAATAATTCTATAGCTTTCCCTTTTTCCTCATCTACTGCTTCATGTAATAATGTTTTCCCATCTCCGGTTTTAGCATTAATATCAGCGCCTTCTTTAATAAATAGTTTAATAATTTCAGCCTGGCCATTTAATACCGCATTATGTAAAGGAGTATTTCCGTTTTCAGTTCTAGCATTAATGTCAGCACCGTTTGCTATTAAAAAATTTGCCGCTTCGGTTTTCCCATCTATGGCTGCTTCATGGAGAGCGGTTCTTCCTTCTATCTTTGTATTTACATCTGCCCCTAATTTTAAAAGATATTCCATTACTTTAACGCTTGAAGTTGCTAAGTGCAGATATTTTGCCTCCGGGTATTTTTGCCTTCCATGCTTAAGAAGTTGTGTTATATCCGGCTTAATATCAGAGAGTGTAAAGGTAGCATATTCATTTTCATAAAAAGTTCCTGCAACCCATTGCAACGTTGCTTTTAACATTTTATCCGTAAGTTCTTCAGTTAGCCCTAAGTTAGGGTCAAAAAATTTATAACGCACTTCCCCATCTTCTTTACGCAAAATTTGAATTACGGTAGCATGGCCGCCCCCATGTTTATGTAAATTAAAACTCAGATGCTCAGAATTTTCTAATTCCTGAGGTAATATATTGAGTAAAGGCTGAGTATTCTTTATGTCATCTACAGTAATTTGATAAGACTGAGCTTGTATTTGACTTTGAGTTTGAGTTTGCGCAAGAGTCACGCGCTCTAAAAAATTTTTACTTAGCTTACCATTTATTTTAGTCATATAATCTTCACGTGCAATATCACCGGGATGCCTTAATGTCTGAGCTACAAATAATGCGCAAATTGCATAGCAAACTCCCTTAGGATCAAGCGGAACACCTATTTCCTCAGCAGATTTATAAATGTCAAGTTGTGAAAATGGTGCCCACTCAATATTTTCAATACCATAATATCTTGGCATAACTTCTTATTCTCCTTTTTATCCCCTATTAATAAATGGTATCATAAAGAAAGTTTGGGTCAATATTTTCATTTTATTATACAAAAGCTTGGCTTTATTAAGATTTATTTTAAATACAAGGATATTTACAGCTAATGCAATGAACCTAACCACCCCAGCTAGCAGAGACAGCGGAAGAAAGTGAGCAAATATTTTCCTAATATCATATCAGTAGATTTACTATATAATTTAAACCTGCAAAAAGAGCTTTTTAATGCTTTGGCCAATTATTAAATCTGAATATTCAAAGTAATAAATGCCAATGTTATTAGTGAAACAATAGAACTTATAGCTACTATAGTTTTAACATTTTCCTGCTCAATGGAAAATTGCTTAGCAATCAAGTAAACAACAAAAGCCGTCGGTGCAGAAGCGGTAATGACTATAATGAATTAATTTGAATATCCAGTGTGTTTATTCAAATATAATAAGTTAAAAGTTTAATATACTCTAGCCTATACCTGAAAATCAGATAATAAGAATAGTAAAGCACGCGCCTAGCCGCCATTTATGGCGCGTGCTCGTATAAATGACATAGTCATTTATACGTAAACTTGGTTTATTTTTTTATAGCTCAACTATGCTCCCAATGTAGGGTCTTCAACTTAATTTACTATATAGCATAATCAGTCAATAGCCTACCCCTTAAGCCCCCTGACTCATATTTATTTTAATCTTAATAGGGTATTAGCTTGATATTATAATAATGAATCTTTAAGTATGTACTTCCTCAATTTTTCCCTGCACCTTAATCCAATCAGCTTCTATAACTTCCATATCTTTTAAAACCAAAGAAAGTGACTTATTCAAATTTTCAATTTTGCTATACTCACCTTTAGTTGAATAATCTGCAATCTCGCTTTCAATAAGTTCTTTTTTGTTGGTGAGCTCCGCTATTTTTTTCTCTAATTGCTTAGATTCTTTATCTAACTTAGAAAGTTCTGTTTTATTCTGATTTGATTTATTTTTATTTTGAGATTTTTGCTTAGTACCAGAACGTTCTTTTTTGCGTTGCATGATAACCAAATCACGATAAGCGGCTATATCTTCCTCATAAGGTTTGCAGGTGCCATTTGCCACCAACCATAATCTATCAGCAACCGCGCCTACCAAATGTGGATCATGGCTGACTAGAATTACTGCACCCGTATAGTTATTCAGTGCCTGGGTTAAAGCTTCGCGGGCTTCTATATCAAGATGGTTAGTCGGTTCATCTAGCAACATAATATGAGGAGCATCAAAGCTCATAAGTGATAATAAAAGCCTTGCTTTCTCACCACCTGAAAGCTCTTCTACCTTAGTATCCGATTTAAATTTGTCGAAACCGAATTTTCCTAAGGCTGCCCGAACTTTAGCTTCAGCTTGATCTTGCATTTCTCTACGCATTAGTTCATATGGAGTTTGCGTTATATCCAGCTCCTCTGCCTGATGTTGCGAGAAATAGCCGATTTTTAACTTACTTGGTTTCTTTACCTCTCCGCTTAATGGTGCAAGACGACCGGATAATAATTTCACCAGGGTGGATTTACCGTTACCGTTTGCTCCAAGTAGCGCAATACGGTCATCCATATCTATATTAAGGCTCAAATTACGCAATACAGGCACATTTTCATAACCGACATCAACATTATCCAATACTATCATAGGAGAGTATAACTGCTCAGGCTCAGGGAATATAAAGGGCTTTGTGCGTTCAGCAATTACCGCATCCACAATATCCATTTTCTCAATGGCTTTTAACCGACTTTGCGCCTGTTTAGCTTTACTTGCCTTGGCACGAAAACGCTCGACAAATTTCATCATTTTATTTTTTTGTGCCTGTTGCTTTTCATGTATAGCTTGTTGGCTAATTAATTTTTCTGCACGTCTGCGTTCGAATTGATCATAATTTCCGGTATAATTTTCTAACCCAAGATTATTAAGATGAACTATATGAGTTACGGTTTTGTTTAAAATATCCCTATCGTGACTGATAATAATTAATGTTTTTTCAAAACGCATTAGGTAATTTTCAAGCCATACCATTGCTTCAAAATCCAAATGGTTAGTCGGTTCATCAAGCATTAAAAGATCAGGATTACGAAATAATGCCGCAGCAAGCGCAACCCGCATACGCCACCCCCCGGAAAATTTTGATATAGCACTATTTTGCGCTTCTTCGTCAAAGCCAAGTCCGGAAAGTATACTTGCTGCCCTTGCAGGCGCTTCATAAGCCCTTATTTCTTCTAACCGGGTGTATATGTAACCGATACGATCGGGATCCTCCGTAGTCTCCGCTTCCTTTAAAAGGCTATCTCTTTCTGTATCCGCTGCAAGCACGACATCTATAAGTTTAGTATCATCATGAGGCAAATCCTGCCTTACCATACCGACGGAAATGTTCCTTACCAGCGCTATTTCTCCGGAATCGGGAAGCAGTTCCCCACAAATAAGTTTGAGTAAAGTAGATTTCCCTGTACCATTAGCCCCGACTAGTCCGATTCTTTGGCCGATGGAAACTTGCAGTGAGGCATTGTTAAATATCATCCTTCCAGCAATTAGATAGGTAAGATTTGTTACTGAAAGCATATATTCTAACTTATAATAATTTATGTAAATTTAGGGTTAATATTACATAAATTTGCTTCAAGAACAATCTCTAATATTTTTTATATATTTACGGATAAAAAGAAAAGTACTTAGCTAACTATTAAAATTTTATTTTCCCTATCCATATTGCAAGTAATACTAAGAGCCCGTATTGCAGATTAGATCTGAATTTTTTGCCTGCATCGTTCGCATCATGTATGTCCACAGTTTCCGCCTGCCAATAGAGATGATAAGTCGCAAGTCCCATGAGTATATAAAATCCCCAGTTCATGTGAGTGTTTAATCCGACTATAAATAAGCATATGGCAGCAATTCTATATAAAACCCAAATTACCTGGCTAGCAGCATCACCAAGCTTAATTGCAAGCGATTTTACACCGACTTCAAGATCATCTTTTTTATCTTGAAGGGCATAAATAGTATCATAAGCAACCGTCCAGGATACAGCGGAAATATAAACTAATAGGGGTATTAAAGAGAAGGTGGGCGAAACAGCCGCCCATGCCATAATCACCCCTAAATTAAACACGAAACCTAGAAATACTTGAGGATAATAAGTATACCTTTTTAAAAAAGGATAAATAACTATAGGAATTATACTTACAATCCCGATAAAAACTGCTGCTTTGGGTAAAAACATAAGTAAGAAGAAAGCAATTGCAAGTAGCATACAGAGGAGTATA
Organism: endosymbiont of Acanthamoeba sp. UWC8; assembly: GCF_000730245.1. NCBI lineage: Bacteria > Pseudomonadati > Pseudomonadota > Alphaproteobacteria > Holosporales > Holosporaceae > endosymbiont of Acanthamoeba sp. UWC8. The sequence continues at coordinate 1,394,139 of NZ_CP004403.1, forward strand.
TATGCTTCTTTTAAAGAAACCTCATTACTTGCGAGCGGCCTATTTTTAGTACGTTCAATCTTGGCATCAAAATTTTTATCCACAATATCATTAATTATACAACCTGCACTTCTAGTCACCATTGCACCGAAAGCAAATAATAATGAAAATAGTACTTTTTGTAAAAAAGTACTGGTTGCAAACCCGATTGACCATAAGCAAGGCAACATTAAGAGTAAAGACCCTACAGGCTTATCCAGGCGCATTAACCTCGCATATTTATTGCCGCTGATAAATTTTTGTAATGCTTTAAGGCACTCAAAATCTAAATTTGCAAACTTTATCAGTCCTTCCGATAAAGCGCTATTAATACTACTTATCTTGTTTTGCTTTTTCATCGCCAGGCAATATATATTCGGTTCCTTCCCACGGGCTTAAAAAATCAAAGCTTCTAAATTCTTGAGTAAGCTTGACCGGCTCATATACCACCCTTTTCTTTTCAATATCATACCTGACCTCAACATGCCCCGTAAGCGGAAAATCCTTTCTCATCGGATGCCCTTCAAAATTATAATCAGTCAGGATTCTTCTTAAATCATTATTATTGGAAAAGAAAACTCCATATAAATCCCAAGCTTCCCGCTCAAACCAACCTGCACAGCTAAATACCGGAGTAGCACTAGGAATAATAGTTTCCTCATCCGCAAAAACTTTTAATCTTATTCTCATATTATATTTTAAGCTAAGCAGATTATAAACAACTTCAAATCTCTTTTCTCTCTGCGGATAGTCCACCCCGCAAATATCAACTAACATACTAAATAAACATTTCTTATCATCACGCAGAAACTTTAAAAATCGCTCTATAGCTTTTGCTTCAAGCTCAACGATTAATTCATCATTCTTGATTGAGGTCTGTGTAATATCAGCCTTACGCTTAGAATTTAGTAAATATTCCTTTAGTTCTTCCAGCTTTTGCATAAAGTTCTCTTGTTTACTATACTTATAAACATAACAAAATCATTTAAGAACTGCAAGCTAGTGCTTGAGAAAAACGAATGAAAGCTTATGATGTAGTATTGAATAACAATTTAATGATAAAATTATGGCAGGTCATTCAAAATTTAAAAATATTATGCACCGTAAGGGAGCGCAAGATAATAAAAGAGCTAAGATGTTTACTAAGCTGGTAAGAGAAATTTATGTAGCGGCAAAATCCGGGCTGCCTGATCCTGATTCCAACTCGAGATTAAGAGCCGCGATAAATGCCGCACGAACGGCAAATATGCCTAAAGACAAAATAGAAAATGCCATTTCCAAAGCGACCAATCCCGGAGATGTAGATAATTTTGAAGAAATCAGATATGAAGGTTACGGCTCAGGCGGTGTAGCTATAATTGTGGAAGCATTAACCGATAACCGAAACCGTACTGCCTCCGATGTGAGGTCAGCTTTTACCAAACACGGCGGAACTTTAGGAGAAACGGGAAGCGTAGGCTTTATGTTCAGTAAAGTAGGCGTTATAACTTACCCAGCAAGTAAAGGTTCAGCGGAAGTATTTTTAGACGCAGCAATCGAGGCCGGAGCTAATGATTCTATTTCCGATGAAGAAACCCATGAAATTATTTGTGATCCGGAAAATTTTAATGAAGTGAGAGACGAATTTGAACATAAATTTGGCACTTGCCTTTCAGCTGAGATTACTTGGAAGCCGAATAATACTATAATGTTGAATGAAGAAAGTGCTGAAAAAGTTATTAAAATGGTAGATGCCTTAGAAGATAATGATGATGTACAAAGTGTAGTGGGCAATTTTGAATTTCCGGAAACAATTTTAAATAAGTTTAAAAATGAAGACTAAAATAATCGGGATTGACCCGGGGCTGAATTGCACGGGTTGGGGAATAATTGAAATGTGGGGTAGTAATTTAGGCTATATTGCTTCAGGGGTAATTGAGACTAAAAGTACCAATTACCTCTCTTCCCGATTAGCTTTAATATTTATGACACTAAACGGCATATTAGAAGAATTTACCCCTAATGCGGCTGCAATTGAGGAAACTTATGTAAATTCAAACTTCGGGTCTTCATTAAAACTTGCTCATGCAAGGGCAGCTGCTATGCTAAGTTTAGAAACGAAAGGGCTCCCCCCAATATCTTATCAGGCAAAGCAAGTGAAAAAAGCAGTAGTAGGGTACGGCGGAGCTGATAAATTACAAATGATCAGAATGATTAACTTACTCCTTCCTACTGCAAAACTACAAAAAGCCGATGCTGCCGATGCAATTGCAATTGCGATTTGCCATTCAAGTTATCACAATTTTAAAGCGTTATAAAAAGGATTTTTAAAAATGCTAAAAGACAAAACTTTTCTACTCGGCTTAGGTGTTTTAGGGTTATTATACCTGTCTTATTTAATTAAAGGCATAATGCTGCCTTTTGTTATGGCTTTAGTTTTTGCATATCTGCTGGATCCGTTTGTGAGGAAATTGAGATATTTTAAAATTTCAAGAACGATAGGAACTATAATTGTGACTTTGGTTTTCTTTATCATAGTCGGCTTCATTTTAATGATGATAGTACCTATGATGTATAACCAAATTTATAAACTCACAGATTTCTTACTTAAATATAAAAGCTCATTAAATAACCAAATAGTACCTACGCTAATTTATAAAATAAAAGGAATCCCTCCCGAATATACGAGTAGAATAGAACAAGGGTTAAGCGATGCGTCAGGGTATATAGTCACATTTACTACTAACCTGTTAAAAGAAATTTTTCATTCGGGCGCTGCGGCAGTAAATACCATTTCTCTAACATTACTTACCCCGATTATAACCTTTTATGTGCTAAGAGATTGGGAAAAAATTCCTCGCACGGTTAAAACTTTCGTTCCTAAACGCTTTTATACTTCGGCTAACCGACTATTTAAAGAACTGGATATAACTCTTTCAGGATACTTGAGAGGGCAAACTTACGTATGTCTCATTTTGGGCGGTTACTATGCGACTGCATTAAGTATAATGGGACTTGAATCGGGATTGTCGCTCGGCATTCTAACCGGTATGTTCAGCTTTATACCTTTTGTAGGGATATTATTCGGAACAACCCTTGCGGTCATTACGGCGGCCTTACAGTTTCAAAGCTTAAGCTACGTGCTTGGGGTAATAGTAATATTTGTCTCGGGTCAGATCATGGAAGGCAGTTTTATCACGCCTAAACTGATAGGGGATAAGGTCGGGCTTCACCCAGTTTGGATTATTTTCGGTCTTCTTGCATTGGGGGCATTATTTGGATTTGTCGGAGTTCTTGTTGCTGTACCCTTGACTGCAATCGTCGGAGTAGTTATAAGGTTTTCAATTACAAAATATAAACAAAGTAAATTTTATAATAGTATATAGAGGAGTATTATGGCAGTCGGTGGAATAGCTTCAGATGTTTTAAAACAGTTTATTGAAAGAATTGAAAGACTGGAGCATGAAAAAAGGGAAATATCCGAAAATATTAAAGACTTATTTGCTGAAGCGAAATCAGGCGGGTTTGAACCGAAAATAATGAAGCAAGTAATCAGGGCACGCAAAATGAAAAAGGAAGAACTTGCCGAGGAAGATGCATTACTGGAAACATATAAGCGGGCTATCGGCTTAATCATTGAATAAACCAGCATAATTAGTGCCAGGGTCTTAACTTATGCACTGAGCCGCTGTAGGTTATTTTTATATTATTTTCAGCTAACCATATTGCAAGATTACCGCCCCTTTTAAGCTCGGGAAGACCAATTATTTTAGTTTGAGCAGGGCATTTTATATAATCTTTGCCTAGATTTACAGCTAAATCCGGCTTAATAGCATCACAGTTTATCTCGCCTTTAGAATAGATTAGTATATTTTTGCCGTGCTTGTTATATAAACATGAAGCTAAAGTACATGTCGGGATTTGTAGTTGTTTCAGGGTCTTCACCTCTTTTTGCATATATGCTTGCTTCCATGCTTCACGGGTAAACTTTGCTCCCTGTTTAGAGGAAAATATTAATTCTCCTCCTACTCTGATTGCAAATATTTTCCCGTTATTTTCAATAAGTATATCCGGATCAAGGTAAGGGTTTTTAGTAAATAGTCCGATAAGCAAGGGGATAACAAATATAAACCTCAAGTGAGTTACTGAAACAAATAAACCTATGCTCCCCAAATATATCAGAAATATACCTATATTGGAAAAACTCGGGATACTAAAAGAGGAATACGGAAGCGCACTTATTATACTTGCTACCTTAAAGATTAAGCTAATCCCATAGCCCATCACGGCTATAGGAATCTGTTCTGCTCCCAAAGGCATGAGAATTAAAGATAATAATCCGAAAGGCATTACCCAAAAATCATTAATCGGTATAGCAATTAAATTAGTTAAAACACTATAAGGCGAAAACTGATTAAAGTGATAAACGATGAAAGGCGCGGTAGCAAGACCAGCAATAAGAGTTGAAAATATAATTGATATAAAATAATTAAATAATTTTATATACCTCTTATCACTATTTTTAATTAGAAACTTATTGAAAAACCCGAAACTTGAAATGAGCGCGAGGGAAGCAACAAACGACATTTGCAAACTTGGGCTCAGTACCTCTTCAGGAGTTATCACTAAAATAATAATTGCTGCAATTGCCACAGCTCTCAGCGCTGAGGAATTATGATCCAAAATTATTGCAAGCAGTATTATACTCGACATTATATAAGCTCTCTGGGCGGAGACAGGTGCTAAAGTTAGCAGCAAATATAAAGTGCTTCCTATTAGAGCTACACCTGCGGCCGCTTTTTTAGCATCAATTCTAAGCGCAAGGTATTCCGACCTAATTATTAAAAACCGAATACTGATGAAAAGTATAGCAACCACTACCACCATATGCATTCCGGAAATAGCTAGTAGGTGAGCAATCCCTGAAATTCTGACTATATCATAATCAGCTTTTGATATAGAGCTGGAATCACCGACTAATATACCGTTTGCAATCCCCGCCATTGGCTCGGAAAGGTTTGCTTTAACTCTTTCAATAACCTTATTTCTAAGATTAACAAAAAAGTTTCCTAAGCTGCTTTCGGATTTTTCTACCACTCTTATTTTATTTACTGCATAGCCTATCGCACTTAGGTTCTTAAAATAAGCATACCTGGAAAAGTCATACCCGTGCGGGGTAATCGGCTTTGGGGGCGGAAGCAGAACTGCTGCCAGTTTTACGGTATCACCTATACTTAATCCTTCGGATTTTGTTCTTATACTAAGTCTAACATTATTAAGTCGGTTAACATTTTTATCATATATTTTTACGTCTCTTAATAATATTCTCTTTCCTACTTGCATATGCTGAATTTGAGCAACTTTACCCTTTACCCAAACTTTTCCCGTTTCTTTTTCTAAAGTTTTCGTATCCGCAGAATAAGTTCTAAGTAAAGCTGAACTGAACCCGAGCGCGATGCAAAACATCAGCAGCGAAACTTTAAATAGATTAAACTTTTTAAAAAAAGATATAACAAGTATTATAAATAAGATCCCGCTAAGCACAAAACTAAAATATAAAGACGGTTCTATAGGCAGTATAAAATAAATTAAAATACCGAAACTTAAAAATACCGGAATCCAAGCAAAGTAATTTTCAAATTCTTTTTGAAGATATTCTTTTAATTTTCCCGTCACTTATTTAATATAAAGCTATTTTCAGCTAATTATTAACTCGTTTATAAATTAAGTTCCAGGCATATTTTTTATAACTTTTTGCAGCTTTTTGAAATAAATACCAATCACTTCTCAAATAATCATCTTTCCATCGGTACCCTTTAGCGGTTTTAAGGTATGCTGAATTTTTCCATAAATTTTTATTATATAATATTATTCTTCGGTTAGAGTATTTCAGCGCTAAATTCTGATAGTTATTAATTCTCTCTCTATAACTATATTGCCCCATCTCTCCGATGGCTTGCTCCAAATCTGAGCTAAGTTCTCTCAGTTCCGTCTCTATCGCACGCCTTGAAGATAAAAGATTGCTGTATTCTAAAAACAGCTCTTTTGCAGCAGCAATAAACTTTTTTTTATTATTAACTTCAGAAGCTTTTAATCTATCATCATGCCAAATTAGGTCTATCCTATCCGGTTTATTAAAATAATCAGCATGCCCCAGATTAGGAATTAATGAATTTAATAGGTTATTTCCGCTGTTGAAATCACTGTAAGTACCAACAAAATTAGCATGTGCCCAAGTATCGGCAAAAGCATGTGAAGCAACCCCTATTCGGTAGAGATCTTGGGAATCAAGAGAAGCTCTTAGTATTTTGCGAGCGAAGAAACTACCGGGAGTGGTTGCAAGCAGATGTTTTGCATTATCTTTTCTTAAACCAGCAGCTTCTATAAACTCCCCGGGAATAAAATGAAAACATAAGTAGGTTTGCGCTAACTTGCTTTGGCTGATAAAAGGAATATAACTTTGGGTTAAAACAGAGTTGAAAGGCAGGTTATCTTTATCATAAACCACTATTCCTTCAGTGTTATCATCAACAAATTGTGCACTATAAGCAATTTTATAAGCTTGATTTAAATTAAATCCTGCTTTCACGGCAATTAAATAATTAATATAGTAGTGAAATTCAATATCCATAAATATAACTAAAAAGGGTAAGAAATGCTATCTTACCCTTTAAGCTTATATCTACGGAAGCCCCTTTAACCTTTTAATTTTTGAACAAGCAAATCATTTACGATCGACGGATTGAATTTACCTTGAGATAGTTTCATTACTTGCCCGACAAAGAAGCCGAACAGTTTATCTTTGCCGCTTCTATACTCATTAACCTTATCCTGATTTTCAATAAGCACTTGCTCGATTAATTGCTCAATTGCTTTAGTATCGGAAACTTGTACCAAGCCTTCCCTTTCAACAATTGCTTTAGGCTCGTCACCTGTTTCAAACATAATGTCAAAGACTTGTTTAGCAATTTTTCCTGAAATGGTTCCGTCTTTTATTAGTTTAACCAGATCTCCCACCTGCTTAGCTTTAATCGGTGATTGTTCGATTTCAAGGCCGGCTCTATTCAATCTGCCGAAAAGCTCTGCGGTAATCCAGTTAGCTACAAGCTTCGCATCGGCATTTTGTGCCGCTTCTTCAAAATATTTTGCTACCTCCTGATCAGCTACTATTACCCCTGCATCATATACGGATAAGCCCATCTGTTTTATATATCTCTCTTTTTTTTGATCGGGAAGTTCAGGTAAACTTTTTCTGATATTTTCAATATATTCATCAGTTAAAGTAAGCGGTAAAAGGTCAGGATCAGGAAAATACCGGTAGTCCTGTGCATCCTCTTTACTTCTCATTGATCTTGTCTCATTAAGCGAAGCATCAAATAATCTGGTTTCCTGATCGACTATTCCGCCGCCTTCAATTAAATCGACTTGCCTTGCCGCTTCAAATTCAATTGCTCTTATAATATTTTTTATTGAATTAACGTTTTTTATTTCCGCTCGTGTACCGTATTCTTTAGCGCCTACCCTTCTTACGGAAACATTAGCATCGCATCTTAAGGAACCTTTCTCCATATCCCCATCACATGTTTCAAGATAACGGAGTATTGAACGAAGTTTTTTCATAAACTCACCGGCTTCTTCACTACTTCTGATATCAGGCTCGGTTACTATTTCCATTAAGGCAATACCTGAACGGTTTAAATCGATATAAGTCTCGGTCGGACTTTGATCATGAATGCTCTTACCGGCATCCTGCTCAAGGTGGATTCTAGTAATCCCTACTTCTTTTACTGAACCGCCAGGCATATCCACATGCACTACCCCCCTCCCTACGATCGGGTCTTTGAATTGTGATATCTGATAACCTTGCGGAAGATCAGGGTAAAAATAATTTTTTCGATCAAAAACGGAGAATTTATTAATTTGGGCGCCAATTCCCAAGCCGGTTCTTACTGCCTGCTCAATACATTTTTCATTGATTACGGGCAACATCCCGGGCATAGCGGCATCTACAAATGAAACCTGGGTATTCGGCTCAGCTCCGAATTCAGTTGAGCTCCCGGAGAACAATTTAGATTTTGAACTTACCTGAGCATGAATTTCAAGACCAATTACCAGTTCCCAGTCACCGGTTACACCTTTAATAATTTGAGCTACCATATTTCTTTATAATTCAATCAATAATTTATGCAGGAAAAATTAACATTTTTCCAACAATTGATCAAGCAACAGTTATTCCAAGCCTACTAACCTTATTACATTCTTGCAGGGTATTGCTCAAACCCTCTTCTCTCTTGAGCAAGTTGCTGAACATATGAAGGCAGGGGCTCACTATGTCGTGAGATTTGTGAATTTTCACTCGGAGCCTGAGATTTCTTTTCATTTTTAATTTTAGCTAATAAATCTTCATATTCTTTTAATTGGTTATTTTGGCTGAAGAAATTTTGCATAATACCGAACAATTTGCCGTTATAAGGTTTATCCAATAAATCATTTAATTCGAGAACAGCCTTAGCGGGGCGTAAAACTTTTCCTTCCTCATTTATACAAAGGTAATAATCCTTATTATATATAAAGCTTACAATTGCACGAGAATAGATATAAATATCCTTTTCTTTCTCACTAGTTAGATTAGTAAAATCTTTATAAATTTCTTCTTTTAAGTTTAAGATATCTGAAAATCTTTTTATAAACTCAAAATATATCGAAGGGTTTAAACAGGCTCTGATGATTTCGGTTGCTTCTTCATTTCTTAAGTAAAGTGCAGGGTTGAGTTGAAATATATCAAGCAGGTATTCCGCACACTCCGAAAAATAATCTCTCTTATCTTTATCAGGATTATCATATATTTCAAAAAGAGCTTTTTCCAGTTTCTTATAATAATTAATAGAAAGGGGGGCAGATGATTCTATTTTTAGTTCTTCATTATTAAGAGCTTGTAAATTTTTCATGAATTTAAGGATTATTACGCAGCTTTTAATACGATTTATATGGCTTTGTACTAAATCAGCACAAAACTCCTCTCCCTCTTCTGTTAAGTACTTATTTACTTTCCCTAAAATTCTTATATTAGCGGCACATCTATTATTAAAGTTTGTATTAATGTTGCTTATTACAGAAATTATATTTAATGAAAATGAATTAATATAAGGGGTTATTATATCATTATCAGTAATAGTTTTGCTGATGTATAAAATTTTTAAAATACTTGAATACAACGAGCTGATTTTCATATCCGCATTTATTATATGCCCCTGAAACCCTTGATTTACAATATTCTTAAGAGTATCCAGTTTTGAACAAACTTTAAAATATAATTCGTTATTCAAGTAAGAGCGTATAAAGCGTTCGGTAATTAAATCATCTTCAAGAATTTCTATATGTAGTAACAACACCTGCACAAAATTATATACTATATGTCTTTCAATTTCCCCTTTATTCGGAAGATGCGGGCTATAAATTTTACTAATTTCTTCAAGCCGCTCAATATATCTATCAGCTGTATTATTATATATTATTCCATCACCCCATAAACGAGAAGCTATATTACTTTTCATAGTATTATAATACTTTATAAGTTGTTATAGCATACTATTACAAAGCAAGTCATAAATTAGCTAGTTACTTTTTGCTATTCTTCTATTAAATAAAAGTTTATTTTCTTATAAAATTATAACAATAATGCTATTAATGCTTTTTAACCGGCATAATACATCTCAAATTCAATAGGATGCGGCCTTCTTTCCAACTGTTCGACTTCTTTCATTTTGAGAGCGATATAAGCATCTAACATGTCATCACTAAATACCTCACCTACTTTTAGAAATTCTCTATCTTTATTTAATGACTCAAGTGCTTCCCTTAGTGACCCGCAAACAGTCGGGATTTTCTCAGCTTCTTCTATGCTTAAATTGTATAAATCATTATCATTTGCCTGCCCCGGATGGATCTTGTTTTTAATCCCGTCTAAGCCCGCCATCAACATAGCTGCAAAGGTTAAATAAGGATTAGCGGTAGGATCAGGGAACCGAACTTCTATTCTTTTTGCTTTAGAGTTATAGACATAAGGTATCCTAATTGCAGCAGAGCGATTGCATGCTGAATATGCAAGTTGAACCGGAGCTTCATATCCCGGAACTAACCTTTTATAACTGTTGGTTGCAGGGTTGGAAAACGCATTGATTGCTTTAGCATGTTTAATGATACCCCCGATATAGTATAGGCACATTTCAGAAAGCTCAGCATAGCTGCCGTTCTTATCAAAAAACAGGTTATTATCTTTTAGCCAAATCGACTGATGGGTATGCATCCCAGAACCGTTATCTCCATATACAGGTTTAGGCATAAAAGTTGCACTTTTCCCATATGATGCGGCTACGTTTTTAATAATATATTTAAATTTTTGGACATTATCGCTTGAGGCTACCAACTCGGCATATTCAAAGCCTATTTCACACTGGCTTTCCGCAACTTCATGATGATGAACGCTTGCTTTTAAACCTACTGATTCGATGGCTAAAACCATCTCCGATCTTATATCATGTAATAAGTCTATCGGGGGCACAGGAAAATATCCTCCCTTAACGCCCGCTCGATGCCCCGCATTGCCAGAATCATATTTTTTGTTGCTGTTACATGATGCCTCTTCCGAATCAAGAATAATTCCCGATTCATGGGGTGTATTTATAAACCGAACGTCATCAAATATAAAAAATTCAAGCTCAGGTCCGAAGTATGCCTTATCACCTATTTTATTAGTATATAAATATTGCTGCGCTTTTTTAGCTATGGTTCTCGGGTCGCGGTTATATCCTTCTTGTGTTTTCGGGTCAATAACATCACAGATAATTACCATGGTAGCTTGACTGGTAAACGGATCAATAAACGCGGTTGAACAATCGGGTTTGATTATCATATCCGAGCAGTTTATTTGCTTCCACCCGGCAATTGACGAGCCATCAAACATAAGGCCGTTAATTAATTCATTTTCGCCGATAAAGGAAGATTTATAAGTAGTATGATGAAATTTACCTAAAGTATCGGTAAATCTAAAATCAATGAATTGGATATTCTCATCTTTTATTCTTCTCAGCACATCATTAATAATAGATTTTTCTGATAACATACTACTCACTCCCATGTTTTTTTATCTGAGTTATATAGCATTATAATTATATTGTGCAATGCAAGATATGATGTAATGCTTGGCAAAGTAAAATTTAAAAGATATACTGAGCGCCTGTTTATTGCGGATTTACGGCATGCTTAGACAAGATTTTTTAAAACAAAAGAGATTATATTTACCTAAAAGCACTGAAGCAAAAGTTATTACTCAGTATTTGGAAACCTCTGACTTTGTTTGTTATGTTGCAGACCAAGAATCTGAAATTGATAATATAGCAGCTGCCGTTAACTTTTTTATGCCTTCAGCTGAAATAGTATATTTCCCTGCTTGGGATGCTCTCCCTTATGATCGGGTTTCTCCCGGTTCTGAAGTATGTCTACAAAGAATAAAAGCCTTGAGCAGGCTACTTGAATCTAAAAACCGTAAGAAAGTTTTAATTACTACTTTTGCTAATCTTTTGCAAAAAACTTTTCCTAAAGATTTACTCCTCGCAACTATAATTAATATTAAAATAAATGATAAGGTTTCACGGGATGCGTTTTTAAATAACTTAAATACTTTAGGATATCTAAGATCTGCAACTGCAAATGAGCCCGGTGAGTATGCTATAAGGGGTGGAATTATTGATATTGTTTCAAATAATGAGAATTCCGGATTTAGAATCAGCTTTTTCGGTGATGAAGTAGACTCACTAAAACTCTTTGATACTGAAAATCAACTTAGTTTGGAAAAAGTTGAACGCTGTACGATTTATCCCGTTAGTGAAATAGTGCTTAATGATGATACGGTTGAGATCTTTAAAAATAATTATAGAAAATTATTCGGTGTTTTTAATGATCCACTTTTAGAGGCGGTCAGCGCTAAAAGTAAATACACCGGGATGGAACATTGGCTACCGCTGTTTTATGATGATTTAAGCAGCTTGTTTGACTACATTCCCGCTTCTGCGGTAATTTTATATCACGATAAATTAACGGATGATTTAAAGGAGCATTATCAGTTCATTGAAGAATCCTATACTACAAGAATTAAGCTATCATCCGATAAAAGTTATCACCCTATAAGCCCTTCGCTTTTATATATTGAACCCGAGCAGTGCGGAATTATTTTAAATAAATATATTACTAAAACCCTTTGCAGCTTTCAGTCAGAGCATGATGTACAATATTTTTCACCCGCTAAAAATCTCTTTATCGAGTCTAAAACTAATAATCTTTCCACTTTAGAAACTTTAAGAAACTATATAGAGCAACTAAAACCTTCGTTCCAAACTAAAGACCGTAAACAAAGAAGGTTTGTCATTTGCTGCTTTACCTCAGGTTCCAGAGGGCGGTTAAAAAATATGCTTTTGGATAATAATTTTCACGCAATTGATATTAATTGTTCGGATGAAATAAACAATCTTTCAGGGAAAACTTTAGGACTTGCGATTTTGCCTGTTGAGCAAGGTTTTACTTTTGAAAATTATGTTTTTTTAAGTGAACAGGACTTGCTTGGTGAAAGGTTGTCGCGTGCACGAAAGCGAAAAAAGAATGCGGCTAAGTTTATACAGGAAGCAGCAACTCTTTCCGAAGGGGAGTTTGTAGTTCATATTGATCACGGAATCGGTAGGTTTGAAAAGCTTGAAACTTTAGAGGTAGCAGGTGCTGTACATGACTTTATAAAAATTATTTATAGAGACGATGATAAACTTTATGTTCCGGTTGAAAATTTAGAGGTAATTTCAAAATACGGCGGAGATGATATTGCCGTAACTCTCGATAAATTAGGCGGAGTAGCTTGGCAAACCAGAAAAGCTAAGCTTAAAAACAGGCTAAAACTTGCAGCTGAAGAACTGTTGAAAACCGCTGCAAAACGTGAAGTTGAAAAAGGTATTGTTTTAGAGGCAATACCTGACATGTATGACAAATTTTGCCGCAAATTTCCTTATATGGAGACTGAAGATCAACTTGCTGCAATAGAGGATATAGAGCAGGACTTAAGAAGCGGTAAGCCTTTGGATCGCCTTGTCTGCGGTGACGTCGGATTCGGTAAAACCGAAGTTGCCTTAAGGGCGGTTGCGGTTGCCGTGCTTTCGGATGTTCCTCTGCAGGTTGCGGTCATTGTTCCGACAACTCTGCTTTCCCGCCAGCATTATCAAAATTTCAGTAATCGGTTTGCGGACTTTCCGGTAAGAGTTGCTCAGCTCTCAAGGTTCGTGCCTAGAAAAGAAGCCGATCAAGTCAAGAAAGATTTGGAAGACGGTAAAGTCGATATCATTATCGGTACTCATGCGCTTTTAAGTAATGATATAAAATTTAAAAATTTGGGGCTGATAATTATTGATGAAGAGCAGCATTTCGGTGTAGCTCAGAAAGAAAAACTTAAGAAATTGAAATCCTATACTCATATCATTACACTTTCCGCTACTCCTATTCCCAGAACCTTACAAATGTCCTTAAGCGGAATTAAAGATTTAAGTTTAATTACTACCCCTCCCGTAGATAGACAACCGATTAAAACTTATATAATGCCTTATGATGCTTTTATAATCAGGGAAGCAATATTGCGCGAGTGTGCAAGAGGGGGCAGAACTTTTTATGTTACACCGAGAATAAGCTATCTTGACGAGTTGGAATTAAAGCTTAAAGAGATACTTCCCGAAATTAAGACGGTAAGGGCTCACGGCCAAATGCCTGCTTCAAAGCTTGATCAAATTATGAATGATTTTTATGACGGGAAGTTTGAAGTTTTGCTATCGACTACTATTGTTGAATCAGGGTTGGATATACCTTTTGCTAATACTATGATTATTGATAGAGCGGATATGTTCGGGCTTGCGCAACTTTATCAAATTAGAGGAAGAGTAGGCAGAAGTAACAATAGGGCGTATGCTTATCTGATACCCGGTAAAGGGTATAACTTAAATCCGATTGCTAAAAAGCGTTTGGAAGTTATTCAGTCTCTCGAGACATTAGGCGCGGGCTTTACGGTCGCTTCACATGATATGGATATCAGGGGGCACGGTAATTTAATCGGTGAGGAGCAATCGGGGCACATAAGAGAGGTAGGGCTGGAGCTTTATCAGGATATGCTTGCCGAAGCAATTGAAAAATTAAAACTTAATGAGTCAGATGAAGAATCATCTAATTGGAGCCCGACAATTAATATCGGGGTCTCGGTACAAATTCCGGAGAGCTACATCGGTGATGATTCCTTAAGGCTTTCCATATACCGTAAAATTGCTCAAATTTCTGATATTAAAGAACTGGAAAGCTTTGCTGCAGAATTGATTGATAGATTCGGTAACTTACCTGAAGAAGCCGAGCAACTTTTTGCAATAATAAAATTAAAACAACTTGCTAAACAGCTCAATATAGAAAAAATTGATTTGGGAGATAAAGCTTTAGTAATTAATTTTAAAAACGGAAAGCCCGGTAATAAAGCAAACCCTTTGGAATTTATTCGCAAGCATTCGGATCATGCTAAGCTTAGAGCTGACGGCAAGCTCCTAATTATGAGAGAATGGAAAACTCAAAATGCTAAAATTAAAGGAGTGGAAAACATATTAATCCAACTAGGGGTTTAATTTCTTTTCTACTTAATATATAAATATAGTAACAACATCATCTATACAGAAATACAATGTATAAGCTACTGGGATTCTTATCTGCATTTCTATTATGCAGTTTCACTGCTAATGCTGCCAATATTAATGACCAACAAATCACCCTAGCGCTAAAATATGCCAAGACGAATGACTGGGAGAAAGCATATAGCTTAGCACAAGCTTCTTCCTCCCCTAAGCTTGCAAATTCCTTAGTAAAATTTAAAGAGTTGCTTAGCGGAAAATATCCCCTTTCCTCTTTAATTACTTTTCATGATGAAAATCCCTGGTTCCCTGTTTGCAGGTTTCAAGATGATATTGAGAGGAAAATCGGAATAAGCTCTACCCTACAGTCAATAATTAGTTGGCATAAACTCTGTCCGGCTAAACATGAATCTGCAAGGTTTTTAGAGAATTATGCTACTTCTTCTTTAAATAATACTATTCCGAGCAGCAAGTTTTTTGAGCACTGGGCTAAGATTAGCAACCTAAACCCTTTAATTGACCAACAAATTTTTGATGTATATCGTAAACAAATTCCTTCTTCTCTAATTACCAGAAAAATTCAAAATTTTATGTGGCAGGGTAATTATGAACAAGCAATATATTATAGCAAGTTTATATCACCACGTGAGCAAATGCTGACTAAAGTTAAAGTAAGTTATGCTAATAACCTTTCCGGCTATGAAATGTTGGTAAAGAGATATCCTAAGCTTAAAAACGATGAATACATAAAATTTAGGCATATAAGGAAATTATTAAAAGAAAAACAAGATGCTGAAGCTTATAATGAGTTTGCATCGATAAAGCATTTCTCAAACCCCGAACAGTGGTGGAAAGCAAGGCATACCATTATTAGAAATTTTATACGTGAGAAACAATATAAACGAGCTTATAAGATTGCCGTACATCACGGCACTAAAACAGGCGATGAGTTTCAAGAGGCAGAGTGGATCTCAGGATGGGTTGCACTTAAATTTCTGAATACTCCTAAAGCTGCTGCTAACCATTTTTATAATTCTTATATGGATTGCCAATATGCTTCCTGCAAATCGAGAGCTGCATACTGGTTGGCGAAAAGCTATGAGAAACTTAATGATAAACCCAAGATGGAAGCTTGGTATGATACGGCAGCTAAGCATAAAATGCATTTTTACGGTATATTAGCTATTACCGAACACCCTAAATCTTTAGACAAAAAGTTTTTTGATTATTTGTCAGAAAAGAAACCTGCTCAACAGAATATAATTACGCCGGAGATAGAAAACTTGGTAGCTTCGACTTATTATATGAGTGAATCCGGCAATAATCATATAGCTCGTATATTGTCAAAATATATTGCTGATAGTGACCTCGACCCTAAAATTAAACACTTGGTTGCTGAGCATTTAAAAGATAGAAAGATTTTGCCGCTACGTATTCAATATGCTAAGTTTTTATCTAATCATAAAGGTCCTTTTCTTGAATGCGGGTACCCTACTGATATCCATATTTCAAATAACAAAAATTCTAAATCTCTTTACCTTGCGATCATCAGACAGGAAAGTAATTTTGACCAATCGGCTAAAAGCCCGGCCGGAGCTATTGGCTTAATGCAGCTTATCCCTTCGACCGCAAAAAGATGTGCCAAGACTCTCGGGCTTCATCATAATGCGTTTAGAACCGATCCTAAGGCGAATGTTGCAAAGGGTGTTAATTATCTTGACGGATTAGTTGAATACTTCGGTAATATTGCGCCTGCAATTGCAGCATATAATGCAGGAGAAAAAGCGGTTGAACGTTGGATTAGAGAGTTCGGCGACCCTGCAACCATGCGGAGTGTATCTGAAGTGCTGGATTGGATTGAATCTATTCCTTATGCCGAAACCAGGACATATGTTAAAAAAGTATTGGAAAATATGGTGGTATATGAGAGTATACTGCAACCTGATCAACCGCAATTTTTAGCTAGTCTCTTAGGAAAGTAATGACTGATACTATATTTGCCCTTGCAACCTTAATGGGGAAATCCGGGGTTTCCGTGATAAGGATTTCCGGTGAGCATGCTTTAAGTGTGCTCTATGCTTTAGGCTTTAAAAAGACGCCTACTCCTAATCATGTATATTTTTCCAAATTGTTTACCCCTGATACTTCAGATCTATTAGATGAAGGAATTGTGCTTTATTTTAAAGCTCCCCATTCATTTACGGGAGAAGATATTATTGAATTACAATTACACGGTAGTATAGCTGTAATTTCCGATACTATTAATGCCCTCTCTCAGCTTCCTTATTTACGTCCTGCTGAAGCCGGTGAATTTGCCAAAAGAGCTTTTATGAATAATAAGCTTGATTTAACTAAAGCTGAAGGATTGTCTCTACTTATAGACGCTGAAACATCGGTTCAAAGAAAGTTAGCTATTAACCAACTGCAAGGTAACCTTGAAACTTTATATGAAGGTTGGCGTAAAGAATTGATTTCAATACTTGCAAAAATTGAAGCTTATATAGATTTCCCGGATGATGATATTCCTACCTCAGCTATTACCGAAGCTACCGAAGCTATTAACAATTTAACCGGTAAAATTGAAAAGCATGTATCTGATGATAAAAGAGGAGAAATTTTATTCAAAGGCATCCATGTTGCAATTATTGGCGCTCCTAATGTCGGTAAATCCTCACTACTTAACTTAATTGCTAAGCGTGATGTTGCGATTGTTTCAAACATTGCCGGTACTACTCGTGATGTGATCGAAGTGAAAGTTAATCTTGAGGGCTATCCTGTAACTTTCTTCGATACCGCAGGTATTAGAGAAACTGAAGATATTATAGAATCAGAAGGAGTAAAAAGGTCTCTTTCTACCTTAGAATCTGCCGATATAGTAATTTTTGTTTGTGACGATATTTCAAATTTAGATGCAACTAATCTTCTAAGTAGTTTACAAGACCCTGGAAGTACAATTTTATTACTCAATAAAGTCGATATTTTAGATTATAGCTCTCAAAAAGATTTTTCTGCCTTTAACTTACCTTCTAATCATATCCTTGAAATTTCCGTAAAAACCGAGTATGGTATGGAAAATTTTTTTGATATATTACTAAAAAATATTAAAGATAAATATAACCCTTCTTCTGAACCCGTCATTACTAAAGCTAGGTATAGAAAAGCCTTACAAGAATGTGTAACCTATTTAAAGCAATTTAGTAATATTAAAACTCTTGAATTAGCTGCCGAAGATTTAAGACTGGCCGCTTATTTTATAGGGACTATTACCGGCAGGGTTGACATTGAGGAAGTTTTAGATGAAATTTTTAGTAATTTTTGTATTGGGAAATAATTGTTCCACGTGAAACATTTTTAAGGTAATTATGAAATATCATTTTGATGTTATTGTGATCGGAGCCGGACATGCCGGCTGTGAAGCTGCTGCCGCCGCTGCAAGAATAGGAGCTAGAACTTGCTTAATTACTAATAAGTCGGATAATATAGGTGAGATGTCATGTAACCCCTCAATCGGAGGAGTAGCAAAAGGTATTATTGTCCGAGAAGTTGATGCCTTAGACGGAGTGATGGCAAAAGCAATTGATCAAGCCGGCATCCATTTTAAAATGTTAAACGCAAGCAAAGGCCCTGCTGTATGGGGGCCGAGGGCACAAGCTGATCGTAAATTATATAAAAAAGCTATGCAGAATATTTTATATAATTATCCTAACCTTGAAATAATAGCTGCGGAAGTTACTGATTTAATTATTAATAATAATGAGATTCAAGGCATCGCTTACGGTTCAACTCAATTATATTCAAAATCCGTGGTATTAACTACAGGTACTTTTTTAGGCGGAATAATCCATATCGGCACTAAAAAAACTCCGGCCGGTAGAGTTGATGAAAACCCTTCGATTGAACTGGCTAGAAAAATCAGAGCAATAGGGTTTAATGTAGGCAGGCTTAAAACCGGCACCCCTCCAAGAATTCATCGTGACTCAATAAATTGGAATATATTGGAAAAGCAATATGGAGATAATCCCCCTATTCCCTTTTCATATATGACTGAAGAGATAAAAGTACCCCAAATCGAGTGTTCTATTACGCACACAACCACAAAAACTCATGAAATTATTAATCAAAACTTACATCTATCCCCTATGTATTCCGGGCAGATTGAGAGTGTAGGTCCAAGATATTGCCCATCTATAGAAGATAAAGTTGTCAAATTCGCCTCAAAAGAACGACACCAAATTTTTTTAGAGCCGGAAGGTTTAGATAGTGAAGTGGTTTACCCCAACGGTATCTCTACCTCCCTACCCGAAGAAGTACAATATCAGATAGTTCATTCAATTATCGGTATGGAGCAGGCAAATATCTTAAGACCCGGCTATGCTATCGAATATGACTATATAGACCCGAGAGAATTAAAGCCGACCTTGGAAACTAAAAAAATAAAAGGCTTATTTCTTGCCGGGCAAATTAACGGAACTACCGGCTATGAAGAAGCTGCCGGACAAGGTGCCATCGCAGGTATTAATGCAGCACTCAGTATAGATAATAAAGATTATACTCATTCACGATCCGACTCATACATTGGTGTAATGATTTCAGATTTAACTACGAACGGTACGATTGAGCCTTATCGAATGATGACCTCAAGAGCCGAGTATAGAATAAGGCTAAGACCTGATAACGCAGATCTAAGACTGACTGCGGAAGCAATAAAACATAATATAGTTTTATTTGAAAGAACAAACTTTTATAATAACCAGCAAGAAAATTTAGCAAGTATTAGAAATGAACTTAACCAAATAACTTATACGCCAAACCAACTTGCTGAGCTCGGCTACGAGATTTCAAAAGATGGAGTGAGAAGAAGTTTATACCAATTGCTTGCTATTCCGACTTTTAACTTAGAAAAGCTAATTAAAATACATCCTGAAGCTAATAAGCATCCTAGAAAATATTTAGAAAAGTTACACATAGAATCAATATATTCATCTTATGAAGATAGGCAACGTAAAGACCTGGAGCTTTATCACGAAGAAAAAGATATATTGATTCCAAGTGAGATTAATTATTTAGAGATCGGCTCATTATCCAATGAAGTTCGGTTAAAACTTAATAAAACAAAGCCGAACTCAATTGCTGATGTTAAGAGAATTCAAGGGATAACCCCTGCTGCCATCATTGCACTTCAAATTTTTATTAAGAAAAATTATGGTTGATTTATTATTTGAATTGATGGAAGAAAACTTTCCTAATGTTCCACGTGAAACAATTTTACAATTAAATACCTATTTAAATTTAGTTGAGAAATGGAATACAAAAATAAATTTAGTCTCAAAAAACTGTCCGAGAGAAGAGCTGGTTACCAGGCATTTGCTGGATTCCTTACAACTAATAGAATATATTGATAGCCCAAATGCATTAGTCACCGACTTAGGCAGCGGTGGTGGCTTTCCGGGTTTAGTATTGGCTATTGCAGGTAATAACTGCAACTTAGTTGAAATCAACACTAAAAAAACTATTTTTTTAAAAGAGGTAGTTTTAAAACTAAACCTAAAAAGTAAAGTGCTGAATCAAGACTTTAAAACCTTAACAGGGTACAAAAGTGATTACATAGTCTCACGGGCGGTCAGTAATATTAATTATTTACTTAACGCAAGCAAGGCGATAGTATCGGAAAAGACGGTTTGTTTATTTTTAAAAAGCAAAAATCAGATAAAAGAAATTAAAGAACTGGAAAATTCCTGGTCTTTTGATTTAGCAATACATGAAAACAAATTTGATAATGACGGCGTAATAATAGAAATAAAGAAGTTAAAAGAATGGGCAAAATAATCTGCGTAGCTAATCAAAAAGGTGGAGTCGGTAAAACTACGACTGCAATTAACCTTGCAACTGCGATGGCAGCAGTAGATAAACGGACTTTGCTTATAGACTTAGATCCGCAAGGCAACGCCAGCACGGGTTTAGGAGTTGAGAGCACTGAGAGAGATAAAACTATTTATGAAGTACTGATTAGCGGTCTCAATACAAAAGATGCAATAGTAAGAACCGATATACCAAAGCTCGAGATAATTACCTCAACCATAGATTTAGCAGCAGCTGAAGTTGAACTTTATGAGTTTAACAGCAAAGAAACAATCTTAAAAAGTAACCTATCTTCAATTATAAAAGATTATGATTTCATAATCATCGACTGCCCTCCTTCACTGGGCTTACTAACCATTAATGCATTAACTGCAGCACACTCGGTTATAATCCCTCTGCAATGTGAATTTTTTGCATTAGAAGGACTTGCTTATTTAACTAATACAATAAACTTAATAAAGAAATCGTTAAACCCAACTTTACATGTTGAAGGTATTCTTCTTACTATGATGGATAGAAGGAATAATTTATCCGTACTTGTAGAAAAAGATGTCAGAAATACTTTTAAAAACTTAGTCTACCAAACGGTTATACCTAGAAATATAAAGCTTTCGGAGGCACCTTCACACGGCAAGCCTGCTCTAATTTACGATATTAGATGCGTAGGCTCCGCGGCATATATAATGCTTGCCAAAGAAGTATTAAATAATAATAAAACTAATGATAATGAGATAAAAGATGAGCAAAGAAAGAAAAGTGCTGGGTAGGGGGTTATCAGCTCTAATCTCTCAAACTAATACCTTAGATTTTGATCCGGATAGTAATTTAGCTACGGATGACCAGCGAATACATAATATTGATATAAGAAAGATATCTCCTAATCCTAATCAGCCTCGTAAAGTGTTTGCTGAAATGGAAATTAACGAACTTGCAACTTCAATTTCAGAGCATGGTGTAATACAGCCCATATTAGTAAAAGCTTTAAATAACGGCTTTTATGAACTAATTGCAGGGGAGAGAAGATGGCAGGCATCTAAGAAGGCGGGTATGACGGAAATTCCTGCTATTATAAAAGAAGTAAATGAAATGAAATCTTTTGAATATGCAATGATTGAAAATATTCAAAGGCAAAACTTAAATGTATTAGAAGAAGCTTTAGCTTATCAAAAACTAATAGAAGCTTATGGGTATACTCATGACCAACTTGCTAAAAAGCTGAGCAAAAGTCGCAGTCATATCTCTA
Source organism: endosymbiont of Acanthamoeba sp. UWC8 (assembly GCF_000730245.1). Classification (NCBI taxonomy): domain Bacteria; kingdom Pseudomonadati; phylum Pseudomonadota; class Alphaproteobacteria; order Holosporales; family Holosporaceae; species endosymbiont of Acanthamoeba sp. UWC8. The sequence goes on from NZ_CP004403.1 coordinate 1,415,931, forward strand.
ATTGCTTAAGAATTTTAAACCTTCCCGGAGAAGTAAAGCAGCTGGTAGAAGAAAACAAACTTTCATTTGGGCATGCAAGAACCTTAATTAGTGCAAAAAACCCTACGCAGCTTGCAAATCAAATTATTGAGCAAGGGTTATCGGTAAGAGATGCAGAACAAATTGCTAAAAATGACGGCATTTTAAAAAGGCAATCTACCGCAGCACCGCCTAAATTTGAGAATGACAATTACACACTCGCTCAGGCGGAAGGTAATGAAGATATATTAGCTATAGAAAAAATGTTAAAAGAAAGCTTAAAACTACCTATTAAGATAGTCAGCACTGAAAACGGCGGCCAGGTACAGATTGGTTTTAATACTTTGGATGACCTGGATAATCTGATTCAAGTTTTAGGCTCCAGAGGGCTTAATTTTTAAAGCAATACCTAAAACTATTTTTTAGCTTTTAAGCCCCTATACGGATGTTTAATAAGGAAAGTGAGCACGCTTGTTTTGCTATCTATTATAAAGCTTTTTCTAATTGTTTAACACAATTGTGGAGCCGGCTATACATTTCTTCTTGAGAACATCGGCTACTCATTTCTAGTCGTAATAAAGTTAAATTGTTGTACATTTCATCACATTTATGCCAGTACTCACTGCTATTATAGACCTCTTTATCTATAAATCTTCTGGTTAAAGGAGACTTAGGGTTATTTTCATTTACTATAAACCCAATAACCTTAGATAATACTTTTATGCCTTTATCCGCGGTTATTAGCCATGAGTCTTGAGTATAACTGTCTATCTTCTTTAATTCTGAGCGTCCGGCTATTCTATAATAAGTAATGTCTCGTGCTGCATTTAAGCAATTTTTAAAAAGCTCTTCAACTGTTTTATATTTTTTAATAAAGTTTTTTATAAGGTATTTACACCTTAATTGTGAGTTATGGTTCTTAATAGCTGAATAATCGAAAAAAGCGAATTGGCAATTTCAGTTTCTAGAGCACTAATATTATTAGCTTCAAAAGCCATATAAGTTATATATTTCTTAAACCTTGCGAAAGAAGGAAGCTCTTTAAATTGCTTATTTATAAAATTTATTTTTAACAAGGATAGATAAGGAATAACATAATGAAATTTTTCTTGAGAATTAAGGTTTGTAAAGTTTTGGGAGTTTTTAAGCTCAGCAACATCATCAACTGTATTGTGAGCATCATAAAATCTAGGAAGATATTTTGTTAAAAACAAATTAAAGTTTTTATGCATTTTAATTTTATATTCTTCATTTGCTTCCATTAATGCAAGACCGGAGGAAAGGAAAATATATTCCAATTCATTTAAGGATTTAACTAATAATGCTAGGTATGAAGTATGGTAAGCTACCTTATTTTCTATAACTCTACTCATTTCAGCAAGAATATTTAAATCAACTAATATTGTTGTTTCAATATTTTTATAATGATTTTCTCTACAGCGCTTGCTCGATAGTATTGGAAAATCATCTAACGAGTTACGCAAAGGTTTAATATAACAAAATCCGGAATCCATAAAATATTTAAAAAATTGAAGAGAAGATATAATGTATTATTTTACTATATTTTAAAAGTTTTGGATTAAAAAGATTTTAATAATTTGAATATAATTATTTTATATAGAATGAGAATGGTTGATACTCAATATATAAATTTAACGAATTTTTATAAGGTTTTATTTGTGAACTTCAAAAAAGCCCTACCTCATATGTATGAGTGCTATACTAATCCTAGTTTGCAGGCAATTTATTATACCTGAGCATAAAATTAGCAATTTCCAGCAATTTAATTTATAAGACATCTTCTAAAACAATAAGAAGCATTACAAGAGCCAAACAAGCGTTAGCACCCATCTAAGCAGCACACCTACACACTACAGGAAAGTTAAATACTCATAAGCGCTTAAAAACGAGCACTTTTAGCGGTTCTAATTTAAAATTATCAGAGATTAATAAATACTTCATAAGTGAGCAATATATTATATTTAGATTAACTAAATACTTTTTAAATAAATTATCAATCATCTAAAAACCAGACAAGATAAACATCATGCTATTCTTAAGAACTTATTTTAACAATAGATAACTTTTTAAGGTTAGTACTTAATTATTAAAAAACAGGCAATTATTGTAAAAAACTTTTCACTATACAAATTTACTTGGTAAATAAAAAATTTAATGACAACAAATAATATAGCCTAGTTTATTATACAAATCAGCAAAATATGAAAAATAGATTTGAATGAAATTGAGTAATTAAATTTAAAGACGGTGGTACTTTGTTCTTTGACTATAGAGCTAATTGCAATGAAGCACTTTGCTCAAAATTGTCTTGAAAGGAGGTAATCCAGCCGCAGGTTCCCCTACGGCTACCTTGTTACGACTTAACCCCAGTCATCGACCTCACCGTGGTAGGCTGCCTCCTTACGGTTAGCACACCTACTTAAGGTAAGACCAACTCCCATGGCTTGACGGGCAGTGTGTACAAGACCCGAGAACGTATTCACCACAGCATGCTGATCTGCGATTACTAGCGATTCCGACTTCATGTACCCGAGTTGCAGGGTACAATCCGAACTGAGGTGGCTTTTAGGGATTTGCTCCAGGTCGCCCTATTGCGTCCAATTGTCACCACCATTGTAACACGTGTGTAGCCCAGGCCGTAAGGGCCATGCTGACTTGACGTCATCCCCACCTTCCTCCGGCTTATCACCGGCAGTTTCCTTAGAGTGCCCAGCATAACCTGTTGGTAACTAAGGATGAGGGTTGCGCTCGTTGCGGGACTTAACCCAACATCTCACGACACGAGCTGACGACAGCCATGCAACACCTGTGATGGTCCAGCCGAGCTGACTCGTGAATCTCTTCACGATATGACCAACATGTCAAGGCCTGGTAAGGTTTTTCGCGTAGCATCGAATTAAACCACATGTTCCACCGCTTGTGCGAGTCCCCGTCAATTCCTTTGAGTTTTAATCTTGCGACCGTACTCCCCAGGCGGAGTGCTTAACGCGTTAGCTTTGACACTGAAAATTAAATTCCAATATCTAGCACTCATCGTTTACTGCGTGGACTACCAGGGTATCTAATCCTGTTTGCTCCCCACGCTTTCGTGCAACAGCGTCAGTGTCTAGCCAGATAGCCGCTTTCGCTTCCGGTGTTCCTCCTAATATCTACGAATTTCACCTCTACACTAGGAATTCCGCTATCCTCTCTAGTACTCTAGCCAGGCAGTTTTGAAAGCAATTCTAAGGTTGAGCCCTAGGCTTTCACTTCCAACTTACCAAGCCGCCTACGCACGCTTTACGCCCAGTAATTCCGAGTAACGCTTGCCCCCTTCGTATTACCGCGGCTGCTGGCACGAAGTTAGCCGGGGCTTTTTCTGTAGGTACCGTCATTATCTTCCCTACTAAAAGAGCTTTACAACCCGAAGGCCTTCATCACTCACGCGGCGTCGCTGGATCAGGCTTTCGCCCATTGTCCAATATTCCCCACTGCTGCCTCCCGTAGGAGTCTGGACCGTGTCTCAGTTCCAGTGTGGCTGATCATCCTCTCAAACCAGCTAAAGATCGTAGCCTTGGTAGGCCATTACCCCACCAACAAGCTAATCTTGCATGGGCTCATCTTAAAGCAATAAATCTTTCACCTCTCGGCAATATCCGGTATTAGCTGTCGTTTCCAACAGTTATCCCAGACTTTAAGGTAGATTCCCATGTATTACTCACCCGTCTGCCACTAGCAGAACTCCGTATTGCTACGGCTCTTACTCGTTCGACTTGCATGTGTTAAGCACGCCGCCAGCGTTCACTCTGAGCCAGGATCAAACTCTCAAGTTTTATCCTTGGCTATAACTCAAAAAATGTACTGACAGATTGTAGTACGTTAAGTTATATTAATCTTTTCGTACCACCGTCTTTAAATTTAATTCTCTCAATTTCAAAAGATCCGGCAATCTTTTTTATTATCTTGCCGTGTGTGTTTGGAATTTATAGCCATTCTTTTCTCTACTGTCAAACCCTTTTTTCAAATTTTTTTCATTTTATTTCATATTTAATTTCTTAATGATGTAAGAGCCACGGCTAAGCTATTGTAACATCTAAATATCTTTATAAATTTATTACTTCCAATTTGCCATTGAATTTTTCCATTATAATAACCACCACAATTATTACTTATATTACTTAGCAATAACCACAATCAATACCGCTACTGAACAGAATATCACAGCAAGGCAGTTCCTCTTCAAGAAATTCAGCCTCCTGATAAGCTATATTCTGAGTATTATTTTCATGCACATCAATATAGCTGCTAAAATTTTCAGCCATTAAGTTACTAAACTTGTTTAATAGCTTACCGAAAAAGCTTTCTTCAAAAGGTTTATTAAAAGCAGTAGTAGTAAGATATACAAAAGTTTTAGCAAGCCCGGTAACTAAGCAAGACTCAATATGCTCTTTAGCTTCCGTTCTTTCACTATCCAACTCTGCTTTGTACCCCTTAATATCCTGATATTCATCTTGTAATTTGATCTCAATAATTTCAAAAGTGTCAGGATCAGTATAGCTTTCGATTATTATATTTTTATTCCAATCTAAAACAGCTTTTTGTTGCCATAATCGGTTATTATCTAAATAACTTTTATACCCGGCTTCAAAACCTTCCGGCCAACTTTTGACTATTTTAAAATTTATCGGCTTACCTGTTTCAGCATCAAATTGATTCATTAAATTTTCCATTGAATGCTGCTTTACTGAATATATGATATAATCAGTTAATTCAACACCTGTAGGATTAGTAAAATAATCAACCTTATAAAAATTATTTGCTATGTGTTTGCCGTGAGTATTTATAAAATTCGGGTCAGTAAAATATGTAGTAATATTATCTCCTTTAATCTTATCCGGATCATTTAGCGCAGCACTTGCCGCATGATATGCACCCGGTGTTTCAAAAGAAATTACCGGCTGCTTTAAGCTCAGCCCGACAACTTCTGCAAGCAACCCTCCTAATGAATGGCCTGTATGCAAATATGTGAAAATTGAGGTATACTTATCCTCAACGAATTTTGAAAATTTTAGAGCATAAGGAAGCTGAGTCAGTGGTTTATTGTAAAAAATACTAACATCGTTTTTAATGTCATCTAAGCTTCCTACCTCAGTGCCCCTATGCGCTATTATAATAGTATTATTAGCACCAAATGCTGCTCCAAAATAACCATTCTCATCTCTGTTTTTAGAAGATTCTAAAAGCTCCCACCCTTCTAAATTAAGATAACCCCCATCTTTATAAAGCGGATTTGCATCATTATAAACCACACTGCTAAATTTCGCAGCAATCCTATCAAACATAACTCCCTCCCTGAATTAATGAAAACAACCTATCTTACAGCATAATCAAGTATAAATTACCTATAACTGTTAAATATAGTTATTATTTATTATATTTATATTAAGTTTTATTTCAAACACATTTGTTTAATGATAAATCTCAACTACTTAACTCGTTATTTTCCATTTTTATAAATTGATACTATTTGTAGCTAAGAACCTAGCTCAATCCTAGGTTGTATCGTTTTATGCCAATTTCTATGTTATATTAAAAGCTTTAAGCTATTAACTAAATTTATACAAAACCTACTCAACTTAGGGTTGCTATTTCTAGTAAGAATATTATAAATTTTAACTATTAAATAAGGTTAATGCTAAAATTATGGATAATATAGATATGAGTAAAATAAAAAGTTACGAAAATGAACTTTATGAAGTAATATTAAAACTTAAAACATTAGAAGATTGCTATGCTTTTTTCAGAGATCTTTGCACCCCGGCAGAAATTAAAGCTATGCAGGAAAGGTGGCATGTAGCACAGCTTTTACATGCAGGAGACCTTTCTTATCGCGATATATATAACAGAACAGGCGTAAGCATTTCAACCATCGGAAGAGTAGCAAGGTTTTTAAAACATGAACCTTACGGCGGCTATAGAAAAATTCTTTCAAAATAAAGTAAAGCTCAAAATAATCATCAATTTGAAATTGAGAAGGGATTAAACGATGTTTTATAATCATAATAATCAATACCGTCTTTATTTTTAAGAAAGCTCACTATTTTATAGGTTAAAGGTAAAGCAATTATTTCATAAAATAATTTAAAGAAATATCCGGTAATTATAATATTCCAAATCACCGAAAGCTCCATAATACCAAGAAATGCTATAAAGCAAAAAATAGTATTTTCTACAAATACACCTAATGCGGAACTTAATATTGCTCTAAACCAAAAATGCTTACCTTTAGTCTTTATTTTAAGCTTTGCTAAAACAAAAGCATTTATAAACTCACCAAATAAAAAACTGATAAAAGAGGCTAAAAGCACTCTAAACGATTGATGGTATATTCTGTCAAAAGCTTCTTGATTCTGCCACTCGGCAGCCGGCTTAATAAGCATTACTAAATATAACCCGGCAATAACTACAAGATTACTGAAAAACGCCAGCCAAATTATCTTTCTACATACTTTAAAACCATACACCTCAGTCAGAACATCATCAAATATATAGGTAAGCGGAAAGAATACTAACCCACCGGCGAAATAAAAGCCGTAGATCTCGCAAATTTTATTTTCTGCAAGGTTTGATAAAATTAAAAATGCACTAAATAATACTCCGATAACTAATAAGCTATTAGTATTTTTTTGGTAAGACATTTTTGTGGTAGTGTTCATTACTAAGAATACGGATCAATTTTTTTTGAATTTTATCTGTATTTTTATTAATAATCAATTTCTGTTATATGAATAACAATATTAAAAATTGCTTTGGACTTAATTAAATTAAGTAATCCATAATAAATTAATTTTTATCCTTTTCCATAACACTATCGAGCATGGCACCAGCTTTCTCTCCGGCTTGTTCAACTCCCTCCCCGGCTTTATTAGCTACCTGGCCTACTCCCGGAGCTGCTGCATCTCCTACAGCCCCGGCGGTTTTAATACCTGCTGAGGCCATTTGGGTAGTAGTGCTTATTGCAGTTTTAACAGTGTTCTTCATAGCACTCATTGTAGCATCAGCAGGTGCGGCAGCACTAGCCTCTCTGAAGTTTCCGGTGATCAGTACCCCACAAACACCTGCGATAAAGCCGGTAAATTTATACATTGAATTGCCTAATAAAGCAAATGCAAGCGCAGTTGAAACAACATTACCAGGCATAAAGAAATTCGGTACATCTCCGGGAACATTCATTGCAAGTGTCGTTCTATATCCGGGAATCCAACATTCATTATACAAAGATCCTAAATCAATCCCTAAGATACAAAATTCGCATGCTGTGAAATTCAAACAAGTATAAAGCAAAACCATTATTACTAAGTTGAAAATAGCTATTGCGGCAAACACCATTACAGGTTGTAAAGTATAAGAAATTAAATATTTCCACCAACTGTCAAACAATGATTTCGTAATCTCAAACAACAGACAACAAATGAATATCGGAGCCGTGGTGATCAAAAGTGCGATACCGACCAGCGAATATATATATACAAGAGTAGCTTTCAGTAAAGATAATACATAAATTATTGCACAATACATAACTACTAATGCAACTATAAGACCTAAAAGCCCCGTACATATAAGAGCATATATTTTTTTCCAGACAGCTGAGCTGAATATTTGAGAAATCGGACCGTCAAATAAACTGAATACAGCAAAAGGATCTCTGGTAACATTCACAACCTCACTGCTGAAAGAACCTGAGACTATTATGGCAATTAACTCAATTCCGCCTTCTATAAACATATTAAGCAGATAAGTACCGAAGAAATCCCATGAGTTAGGAGAAATTAAAGTTATTATTACTCCTACTTTCACCATACGAATTACAGCTTCTTGTTGATTAAGTTTTATAGTGCCGATTAAAAACCCTACGCCGAAAAATGCAACATAGAATACTAAAAGCGCACGTACTAAACCTATATATTGAGCATCCCTTGTAATTGATGAAAAAATTGATTGGGCTGCACCGGGTCTTCCGTCACCTGAGCCGACTAATACATCATGAATCATATTTATAAATTCACAAATAGTACCGCAGGTAATAGTTGCATCAGGTTTAAGTAGCTCGGCTACTATATAATATTGGCCGAAGTAGCTGCCAGGACTCTCATAAAGTTTTTTAATTTCAGCAGATGAGCCTGCCGGAGGTGTTATAGTTTTTATTCTGAAGAATAAGGTTCCGGGATCGTTAAAATCAATATTCAAATAGTTTCCTTGCAGATATGAACTTTGCGGAACATCTTTCCACATACTCTCGGTAATAGCACTTCCTGAGGAAGCAACTGCATATTGAACATTTTCACCGTTATATTTCGGGCACCCGCCCCAACTGATATCGACATTATATCCGCCGAAGTTATCACTATACCACATCTTCATTGTTTCAATGTCCGTATGTCCGTCATTATGCCTGATTGCAAGTGGTGTTCTCTCGGAACTGAACCCTTTTAGTATACCGGAATAATTATAATGAGGCGTACCTAAATCATCAATTTGTACGCATTCCGCTTTATCGGAATTTTTAATTTTAGCGATATTAGGATCAGTAATCGTAGCATCATTCATACAACCGGGAATGCCTGTCAGAAATGTAGTTTTTAAATTCTCATCAAATACGCTTCCTTGGAGGCCTAGTAATGTAGTTCTTTTTACTTTCGGATCAGTTTGAAAGGAAGTGGTGCCAATCGGAGTTAAGCGCGTAGCTTCACCGTTCATAACTATACCCGGAATAGAGGATAGATTAAATCCTGATTGGCGTGCAGGCTTAATTTGGATTGAACTATCAGCATAAAATGAATCAAAACAAGCTTTCCTGATAGTTGAGGATTTTTTAGGATCAGTCATGCACTTTGCCAAGCCGTTAGTATCTAACTCTCCCAGGTCATGACTAAAATGACTATACCTGCCGCTCCAACTAATTGATAATTCATCACCATCAGCTACATTTATTCCTGTATCGGTATAGTTATAATTCCTCGCGCTCCATTTGCAGGGACCATAAATGCTATTTAAATTTGAAGGAATACTCTCCTTACAAAAGCTGCTGTTGTCCGGTGCACTTTGGGCAGTAGAAGTACCAAGGTTAGTAGCATTTATTTTTTCATTAATCCAATCAATATCTATAGGTTCATTATTTGTTTGGTTATTAGTTTGCCCTGAAACACACTTAGAAGGGTACCGTTGGCTGAGTGGCGAATAATTTAAACTCCATAACTTATAATTTGTAAGACTATTCCATTCACTGTTACTCATATAGTAAAGACACTCATGCTGCGCCGGGCTTGTCCATTGTGTTTGGCTGGAATTATTTTCCCAATCGGATGGTTTTGAAGAACTGAAAATCGGTTGAAATGAAACATCTTGTTTTCCGCATAGATAAACTACATTAGCGCTTGCATTTCCGGCTATAGACAAACGTATTTTATCACCTTTTTTTACGTTAATATTAGTTGCATATGTGTTATTTTTAGCCCATTCATTATCTCCGCAGTGGGTTTGTATGGCAACCGGAGGTTTAATTTCTATAGTGGGCGGGATTGTAGAGGCATCTTTAATATCATAATAACTACTTGAGTAATAAACTCCGTTTTGGCAATCTGTTTTGCATGCAGTGATTACTGATTGATTTAATTCTACCCCATTAATCTCTCTTGAAAAGCTATTGCATTCAATATTACAACGATCTTGGCAGACAGGGTTTAAAGGTGTAAGAACCATGTTTTCTATTTTATTGGATCCACCAAAATCATTTCCGGCAATACAATTAGTATAAAAACTCCCTGCAAAGGCTACTTTACAAGTAAAAATGATTACTATAGCTAGTATGTTATTAAGCAGTTGCGGCATATAAGTGCTAAGTGCCTATAATATAATAAGTTAATTATTTCAAGGTTAAAAGTTTATTCTTTTTTACACAATAGAAAACTTACTTTTATTGAAAAGTAGTTTTCTTTATGCTAGCAATTCTTAACAGTTAGAACTTTATCCTTTTTTTATGAAATATATAAATTTTAGTATTACAGCTTTATCCTTATTAGCTTTAACCGGTTGCAGCAGTATGTCAAACTTATGGCTTGGTGATGATAAAAAAGAAAAATTAGTTGGCGAAAGACTTATTGTTTATCCTTCCGTTTTCTCAACTAGTATTGATGAAAGCTATAAAGGCACATTAATTTCCATTCCTCAAGCTCAAAATATAAATGAAATTAAAAGTTCAAACGGCATCAATTCCGTTTTATTTCCTAATTTAACTTTCGCAGCTAATTTTAAAAAATCTAAAGAATTTAGCTTTAGAGGTTCAGATACTTTTTCTAGTATTACTCAACCGATATTATTTGATAACCAAATAATAATTTTAGACTCCGCCGGTAAGTTATTAGCTTATGACCTAGATTCTAATAAAAAATTATGGGAAACTGCTGAGCTTAGAAAAAAATCAAGCGCCGGTTTGTTTCATATATCTCCAGATTTTTACCACGGCGGTATAACTCTCAAGGATAATATTCTTTTTGTAACTCTGGGGTTAAATACCATAACTGCTATTAATGCTGATGACGGCAGTATTATATGGTCGAAAGAGATAGCAAGCCCTACTCGTTCTACTCCTGCTATTGCTAATGATTTACTGTTTGTTCAAACACTTGATAATTCAACATATGCATTAAATGCTAAAACCGGTGAGATAGTTTGGGCGCACTATGGGGTTAAAAGTGATGTTAGTACAGTAGAGACCTCTTCACCTGTTGTGGTTAGTAATATTGTATTAGTTCAATATAGCTCAGGGGAAATCGTTGGAATAGAAACAACGACCGGTAATGAGCTTATGTCCTTAAGTAATAATAGCGGACTTGAAAGGCTTGGTGCGCATAAGCAGTTTCATAGCGTAGTTCATAAAATTATTTTGGAAGGAAGTTTATTAATTTTTTATGATAATGAGGGAATCGTTTCCGCGCTGAATTTAAAAGACGGTAAACAGTTGTGGAGTAATAAACTTGGTTTTAATAAACCACTTTGGTCATGCGGAGAGCTCGCAATCGGAATTAATGAATCCAAAGAGCTTATAGCTTTCAATAAATATGACGGCAGAATAAAGTGGCAAACTAATCTGAAGTTATTTGAAGATCAAAAAAATAAACATAATACTGTTTGGTCGGAACCTATTGTTGGAAATAATAAAATTTTAATAGTAAATTCTCAAGGACATTTACTCGAATTTGACATAAATAGCGGTGAAAAACTATTTCAAAGAGAAGTAATTAAAAATGTAATGACGGCTCCGATTATTTTTAACGGTAAATTATATTTAATTTCCAATAACGGTAAAATTGTAGAGTATTCTTAAATTGGCACACTGCGAACATCATCATAATCATAGCTCTTTTAATATAAATGAAATTTTATCGTTTTTAGGGCTTGATGCGGGTGGTGAGGGTTTAATACTAACCCTATTTTTAACCGGGCTTGCTGCAAGTTTTACTCATTGCATCGGTATGTGCGGACCTATAGCTTTAACACAAATGAGCATGAGGCTAATGCATTTGCCTAAGGAAAAGATGCAGGAAAAATATAAATTAAATGCTGCACTTTCCTTACCATACTATTTCGGTAAAGCCTTTACTTATGTAGTGTTGATGTTAATTGCGATGATATTTTCAAAAAGCATAAAAAATATCCCTTATATAAAGTGGGCGGCTCTGATATTATTGATGATTACTGCTCTTCTGTTTATAAAGTCAGGCATTACTAAAACTTTCCAACTCTTTGATTTAAAGCTACCTTTTAAAAATAAACTTGATAACTTTTTTGCCGGGAAAGTAAGTAAGTTAAATTTAAGCCCATTCGGCTTTAAAGGATTAATTATGGGAATGATTTTAGGGCTTATTCCCTGCGGCATTGTATATGCTTCTATAATTACCGTTATATCACGAACTGATAGCTATTTTACAGCTACAATAGCTATGTTTATGTTCGGGCTTGCCACCATCCCGGGCTTATTTTTGGTCTCATATCTTGGAGGGCAAATACTTAGTAGCAAAAAAGCTATTTTTAACTCTCTCTATTCACTAATGATGTTTGTTAATGCCTACCTAATAATTTCATATGCTTTTAACTTAACATCCCAATAAATTAATATAAGCATATTATTAAAAACTAAAAAATAAATTATATTATTAATACTAAAATATAGTTATTTTTTATATTATTTAATGAAAAAATTATTTTTACTTAGACATGCCGATGCTCCTTTTACCAGCGGTCAATCAGATTTTGATAGAGCTTTAAGTAAAAAGGGTAAGGAGGAATGTTTATATCTAAACAAATATTTTCAAAATAACCCTGTTCCTGAACTCATTTTATGCTCTAATGCCATACGCACTAAGCAAACAGCTGAAATAGTTCTTAACAATTTATCCGATGAAACCAATCTGATATTTAAGCAGGAATTATATAACTCACCTATTAACAACCTTATAAGCATTATTGAAGATACAAATGATGATATAAACACTTTAATGGTAATCGGCCACAACCCTTCAATCACGTTGCTTTCAGAAATTCTATTTCCTACCAATACGCACGTATTTCCTGAAGTTTCAGATTATGAAATAACTGCTAAATTAGTGGTGCTAAATATAGATACTAACAACTGGTTTCCTCTTACAAATCACCAAACTTCTATATTAGATCTAGTTTTCCACAAAACTTACTAACATTTTATGTTAATAAGTTGTGAGCAATTTATCTCCTGTTAGTAACTAACACTTTATTAGACACTCCTAATAGTTATTCACACGTATTATTAACATGTGAATAAAAATTTTGAGGTAAATGTTGATATGTTGATAACTCATTTTATAAAATCCTTCCAGAGCTTTTAAAATATATATTTATAAGATGGTTTTTACATAAAAAGTTTTTGTTGATATCTATGTTGGTAATGTATTTAAAAGTTTTAATTAACATTTCAACACTCCTATATTATCTATTACTTATTAAAGTATTTAAGATAAATAATAATGATAGTAGAAAAGCCTCTTTTAAAAATTTTGAATGATAAACAACCTACAAGTAGAATTCCGGTATGGTTAATGAGACAAGCCGGGAGATATTTACCCGAATATAGAGAGATACGAAAAAATTTTAAAAATTTCCTGGAATTTTGTTTTACTCCCGAAGCTGCCGCTGAAGTTACCATTCAACCGTTGAGAAGATTTGATTTAGACGCGGCAATTATTTTTTCCGACATACTAACCATACCTCATGCTTTAGGTGTTGAAGTTAATTTTAAGCAAGGCGAAGGCCCTCACCTGGAAATTATAAAAACCGAAGAACGTATAAACCGACTTGAAATGGTGAATATAAAAGATTTGGAAAAAGTTTTTACGACGATAAAATTAGTAAAGAAAGAACTGGATAGCAACTATCCTGGTAAAACTTTAATCGGGTTTGCAGGTTCTCCCTGGACAATTGCCTGCTATATGGTGCAAGGCGTAAGTGACCAAAAATTTGGGAAAGTTAAAGTTTTTGCAGAGGAGAATCCCTCTGTATTTCAAAAATTAATTGATAAAATAGTTGAAGCAACTGTCTATTATTTAAAAGAACAGATTAAAAGCGGAGTTGATGTAATAAAATTATTTGATTCATGGGCAGGGGTGCTGTCAGGTGACGAATATCAGAGGTGGGTAATAGAACCGAATAAAAAAGTTATAAAAAAAGTCAGGGAAGAATTCGAACAGATCAAAATAATAGGGTTTCCTCGAAATTCCGGTGAACAACTATATAAGGAATATGCCTCGCAAACAGGAGTGGACTGTTTAAGTATATCAGATGATATCTCACTTCAATGGGCAAAAGATAATATTAAGGATAAGGTAATACAAGGAAACTTTAACAATCTTTTGCTTGCAACTTCCAAAAAAGATATTAAACAAGAGGTGGAAAAAATTTTGAGAATTACTCATGGCCACCCGTACATTTTTAATTTAAATCATGGGGTGGTTCCGGAAACTCCGATAGAAAATGTACAAGAACTTATAGAAAATATTAGAAACTTCAGAATATGAAAGCCGAAAGCTTAGAAAATATACATATTGAGCAAAACATAACTCAAGTACTGCGTGAGCAACCTAGTAACGTTGAAGCCGAGCAGGGATTACTCGGTGCTTTACTTAACAACAACGAGCATATTAATAAGGTTGCTGATTTCCTTATTGCCGATCACTTTTACCTGCCTCTACATAAAAAGATTTATGAAAATATTATAAAATTTATTGAAAAAGGTTTAGTAGCCAATCCGATTACCCTAAAAAACTACCTTGAAAAAGAAGAGGCGTTACAGGAATCAGGAATAAAAAGCTTCGATTATTTAGTTAAGCTTGCTGCAAGTGCAACGACAATTGTGAATGTGGAATCATTTGCTCGGCTTATTTATGAATGCGCAATTAGAAGAAAGTTAATAACTATAGGGGAAGACATAGTAAATGATTCTTTTATCAATAATTCGGACGAAGATGGCTTTAAGCAGATAGAGAAAGCTGAGCAAAAGCTGTTTAATTTAGCTGTACAGGGTCAATCCGACTCAAAACTTCTTACCCTAAAGGACTCGATCAAGATAACTTTAAAACGACTTGATACGGCTTTAAAACGCGGTGGAGGATTAAGTGGGGTAACTACAGGGTTTATAGAACTTGATAATCTGCTTGGCGGATTACAAAGCTCTGATTTATTGATACTTGCTGCCAGACCCTCGATGGGTAAAACTTCACTTGCTATCAATATGGGTATACATGCGGCAGAAAGTTTTCTTGAAGAAAATAAGAAATCAGGTGAAGGTAAACCTAAATCGGTTGCTATATTCTCACTTGAGATGTCAGCTGAGCAAGTTGCTATGAGGATGCTTTCCGTAAAAACTAAGATAAACGGCAGTAAAATAAGGCTAGGAACAATCAGGCAGGAAGAGCTCGCCCTGCTTTCCTCGGAAACTAACAATTTGAATCAGCTTCCGGTATTTATTGATGATACTGCTGCTATTTCAATTTCCGCCTTAAGAACAAGGGCAAGAAGATTAAAAAGGCAGCATAATTTAGGTTTGGTAATTGTAGATTATTTACAGCTTCTAACCGGTTCCGGATCAAGTGACAATAGAGTGCATGAAATAGGTGAAATTTCCCAAGGTTTAAAAGCTATTGCAAAAGAACTGGATGTTCCCGTGCTTGCATTGTCACAGTTATCGAGAGCGGTAGAATCAAGAGAAGATAAACGTCCGCAGCTTTCGGACTTACGTGAAAGCGGTAATATTGAGCAAGATGCGGATGTAGTAATGTTTATCTATCGGGAAGAGTATTATCTTGAGAGAAGAAAACCGGTATCAGACCCCGATAAAATGAATGAGTGGCAATTAAGCCATGATAGGGTGCATAATACCGCGGAAGTAATCGTTTCCAAACAAAGGAACGGCCCAATCGGTAGCAAGTTACTATACTTTGATTCTTCAACTACGGCTTTTGGGAACTTGGATATTAATATGGATCATCATAATCCGGATTATTAAAATTTAAAAAATTGAAGAGAAGTAATATGGCTAAAAATGGTGGTTAATAATTTAAGTACCATGTATTATAAAAACAATATTTTTTATTTCTTTAATTTTAATATTCTTTCTTAAAATTTTATTAATAAGCTTATATCCAAGGGTGGTTTTTGTGTTTTTATTGTTTTATAATAAGAGAAATATGCCTATTTAAAATTTAATAATTAACATTAACTATATATTTAATATAGGGATATCCCATTACTAAATATAAGCTTTACATAAAAAATATTGAATGATAAATGAAAATGGGTAATTCTAAGATCAGTTAATTAAACTAATTAAATTTTAGGATTAAAAATATGAATAAAAAATTTGTAAGTCTTTTAAGTGTATTTGCAGTTATGGTTGTTTTAGCAGCTAAAGAAGGTAGTAGAAGGGATCCTGATTACTTAGTTTCTCCTCTTGAGAATGTGAAGTTTGTTGAGCAATCTATGGATGCTATGGCTATGGGATGGAAGTAAAAAGAAAGTTAAATCCAATTATAGGATAAATAATATTGTTATATATCACGGTAGTATGCTTAATATTTAGTTTTATTATTGCATTTTGGAAAACACATAGAATAAGAAGTATTAAACAATTTGCAGTTGGATATTATAAGATAACTACCGTTAATTCTTTGATTTTTGCTATTTTTGCTTCCTCGGTCGGTGGGGGGAGTACAGTCGCGTTATCAGCAAAGCTATATCTCATGGGAGGTATTTTAATTTTCGGTCATTATTTATTCCAGCCAATATCCTGGATGATAATGTCTAAAATAGTTGTAACCGGTATAGAAAAATTTAAGGGGTGCATATCAGTCAGTGAAATAATGTATAAGCTTTATGGTAATTATGCTAGGAATGTAACTAGCATTTTTGCAATAATTATTGGGATAGGGGTAATTACTGCGCAAATAACTATATTAGCAAAAGTACTAAATTACCTTTTTAAAATTGAACTAAGCCATGGGATGTTGATTGGATCTGGGGTTTTAACATTATATTCTTTATTATCTACGTTTAAAGGTCTTTATTTTTTAGAAATCTTAAAATTTATAATAGCCTTCCTAATTTTTCCAGTAGTATATATTGTTACCTTTACTGAAATAGGTGGTTTTGAGATCATGATCGAAAATCTTCCTCCTGCATACTATAAAATAGAACTAACGTATGATAATCTTATAATGTTGTTAAGCTTGATGATTTTTAGCTTGTTACCAGAGTTTACTCCTCCTTTTATTCAAAGATGCTTAATGGCGAACAATGCTAAACAACTAAAAGAAAGCTTAAAGTATATAATGTACATATTTATTCCCTTTATCTTATCTTTGTGTGCCATAACATATATAACCAAAATATCTGCCAATAACATTAGCCCTGATGAAGTATTACTGTATTTTATTAATTATTTATTACCAACCGGCTTTAAAAGTATAATGATTGTTGGGATAGTAATTATAATTACAGTAATGGCAGGATCCTGGATGAACTCAATAAGTATTATTGGTATAAATGATGTAATCAAACCATT
The DNA here is from genome assembly GCF_000730245.1 of endosymbiont of Acanthamoeba sp. UWC8. Classification (NCBI taxonomy): domain Bacteria; kingdom Pseudomonadati; phylum Pseudomonadota; class Alphaproteobacteria; order Holosporales; family Holosporaceae; species endosymbiont of Acanthamoeba sp. UWC8. The sequence continues at coordinate 1,433,095 of NZ_CP004403.1, forward strand.
ATATCCAAATATTAGTGAAAATAAGCAATTAAACTTTTTAAGAACAATAACGGTAATTTTCATATTTTTGTCAACTATAATATCTTTTAAAGTAAAAGAATATACCAGCCTGCTATATTCTATTACTTTTATCTGGGAAGCTATAATTCTCATCCCACTATCTGTGGGTTTCTTAGGATTTAAAACAAACTCTTTATCATTTATAATGAGTTCAATATTAACAATAGCATTCACTTGTATTAGCGGCTATGTTAGCGGCGAATTTGCCGTGTTCAGTTTATGTTTCGGTATCATAGGTAGTGCGATCGGTTTATTCGGTATGCATTATTTACAAGTGCTGAAAGGAAAGATAGAAGTTGAATTTAAAGAAACAGTTAAATTTAATTTTTCAGAACTTATCAAACATAGAGCTAAGCGGATAAAGCAAATATTGAGCAAACCACTTAAAGCTATCCCGCAGGTCTTCAAAAAGAAAAGCGAACATATTAAATATCACGGTTTCTGTGCTTTTACTTTAACCTATTACTTTATTTATACCTTAAGCTTAACTTCCGACCCGGCACACAAGATATTTGCCTATATAATTTCTACAGGCTACTTACTATGTATGCTTTTATTATTAAAAGATTTTGTATTTCCTAAATCTTTTCAGCAGAAATATTTACACTTATATTGGTATTTTACCGTAACTTTTTGTTTACCGCTTGCTTCAAGCTTTATGTTATTCGCAAGCCATGGTGATAATTTCTGGGTAATTAACGGTGTGCTGGCTGCTATTTCACTTTATTTATTCGTTGATGCAATAAGCTTTTTGGTTCTACTTTCTATAGGGGTAGTGTTCGGGTATGTTATCTTTACGCTTGCCGGGCAAAAGGTAGGAAATACAGAAGATTATAATGCGCTCACAATCGGCTATATTTATCTCTTTTTAATGTTTATCTCCTTATTCTTTTTTAGAAGAAAAGAAAAAGAGCAAGAGGAGCGTGTACAGAATATGCATATATTCGGAGGAGCTATGGCTCATGAAGTAAAAAGCCCGCTTGCCACCCTTAATATGTGCGCTTCGACAATAACAGGTCAGTTAGAAAAAACTTATAATGAAAGCCATGATAAAGAGCACTTTTCTATACAAAAAGAAGATATGGAAATATTGCTTCAGTTCAGCAAAATGCTGGAAAAAGTAAGCGTGCAGGGAATATCCACCGTAGACGGTCTTCTTACCTCTTTAAAAAGTGATGTTATTGCAGATGATAAAGAAGTTTATTTTATTAAAGATTGCGTCTTACAGGCAGTTTCCGAGTATCAGGCATTAAATAATAACTTAAATAAAATTAGTATCAAATTAACTAATAACTTTAAATTTTACGGATCGCTGCATTATCTAAAGCATGTACTTTTTAACCTGCTTAGCAATTCATATAAATACGGCGGTAGAAATATTGAAATTGATATATGGACAAAAGGCAACCAGTTATACTTTAGAGATAAAGGCAAAGGAATAGCGGAAGAAGATTTACCTTATATATTTGATAGGTTTTACAGCAAAAATAAAACCGGTACAGGTATAGGGCTTGCATTTTGTAAAATGGTTATGGAAGATATAGGCGGGAATATTAATTGTAAATCCAAGCTTGGAGAATATACCGAATTTGCTCTTTTCTTCCCGGAAATCAGTAAAGTACACAAGCTCTATTGAAAACTTCGGTATTTAATAAATTATTTTTTTTCAGCCGCAGTGTCGGGATTATCAGTCGAAGGCTTACTTAACGCGGCAGTTAATGCATATTCGCATAACTCTTCAAAGGATACCCCGTTTTTATCCGCTATAGCCTTGAGTTTTTCAAGGCTATCCATTACTTCCTGCGGGATTACCCCACCTCTTTGCTTCATTAGCCATTCCGCTTGGAAATAGAGCGGATGATGACTCTGATCAGGGTTACCGATATATACGGTAAAAGGAGCCTTTACTCCGTTAAAATTACATGGAATAGTAAATTTTTTCATATTAATCCCTTAAGCTTGAAATCCCTCTATTATATAAGAATACTATCAAAATTATATGTAAGCAATAATTAGTGTTGACAAGAACTTAAGCATAAATGAGAATGATTCTCATTTTCATTTAATATAAGGAGGAATTATGACAATAAAGTGTGAAAAATTTCTTGCAACCGTAGATAATATTAAAGTAGGTAACCAGATATACAGTGCTTACCAACTTGCTAAGCTTATGCTTTCTCTGCCGATCGAGATGTTTACCGATTCGTTTGTATATAGTGGTGTAGGACTGGTAAATACTATGCTTTGCGGAGGTATACGTTTAGGCAAAGACTATCTGTATAACGGATATGAAGATAAGGACAAAGAAAACCAGTTTGAAACATTAACCTCAAACTTTACCCGATTATCTAAAAGTCTACCTGCATATATAGAGCAGGAGTATGAGCAATTCTCAATAAAGTATTTTTTATCAGATCATATGGAAGAGCTTAAAACCGGTGCACTTGTGCATCTGGCCTTAGAAAATCTTGCTTCTAAAAATATATATAATAAGATTGCCGGCTTTGATGATAAATTCAAATTCATTGATATTGATATTCCAAAAGATACTTTTTTACATAATTTCCATATGACCTATGATTATAGTCATAAAGGGGCGCATTTTGAGCATTCAGTAATTAACCCTCCGTTGTGTGTTCTATATGAAAATAGACCTTTAGTTGAATGCTTATCAATTTATATCAAGGAACCGGTAGAGCATGCATTGTTTGCAATAGAAGTTTATAAGTATATGTTTATTGAAATCCCGCATGATACTGTGACGGCAATATGTGAATATACGGAAATATTTGATTATATGCAGGATAAACATGATGAGTTATAAATTACTAAAAATATAGATAGCACAATCAAAGTTTACCATTTAACCAAACCCTGCTATATTTTCAAAAAAAATCCGGAAAGTAGGATATGAAATTTACATTAGCTTGGTTAAAAAGACACCTAAAAACCGAAGCATCAATTGCTGAAATTACTCATGCTTTAACAAACTTAGGGCTCGAGGTGGAAGAGGTGATAGATAATGCAAAGGCGTATCAATCATTCATAGTTGCTGAAATTGAGGAGGCAGTGAAGCATCCTGATTCTGAAAAATTAAAGGTTTGTAAAGTACATAACGGTAATGAAACTTTGCAGATTGTTTGTGGGGCACCAAACGCACGAGTAGGCATAAAGGTAGTTTTAGCTCCAATCGGAACTAAAATTCCTCTAAACGGCATGGAAATAAAAGCTTCAAAGATTAGAGGCATTGAAAGTAATGGTATGCTCTGCTCAGCTGAAGAGCTAGGTTTAAGCGGAGACGGAGAAGGAATAATAGAACTTGGAAGTGATGCAAGGGTAGGACAAAAATTTGCAGAAGTAGCTGGTTTAAATGAAACAATATTTCATATCGGTCTTACCCCTAATCGGGGAGATGCCGCCTCGGTTTATGGAATTGCCAGAGATTTAAGTGCAACATCAATCGGAGAGTTAATTACCCCTAAAAGCAGTTATTCTTTTGAGAGCAAAGCAGAATCTAAGATCAAAGTTACTATTGAAGATAGGACGGGGTGCTATGAGTTCTTAGGAAGATATATAAGGGATGTAAAAAACTCAGTTCTTGCGGAAAATATTGCAAAAACTCTCCAGTTAATCGGTTCTAGCCCTAAAACCGCCTTGGTAGATATTTCAAATTATACCATGATGGAATTTGGAAGACCTAACCACATATATGATGCCGATAAGATAGAAGGCGATATTGTGGTAAGAAAAGCAAAAAGTGAGGAAAAATTTATTGCTTTAGGAGGAGAAGAGCTGCAGCTTGATGAGGATATGCTTGTGATTGCCGATAATAAAAAAATTTTAGCAGTAGCAGGTATAATAGGCGGTGAATTAAGTAAAGTTGATGAAAATACCAAAAATATTTTTATTGAAGTAGCAAATTTTAACCCTTTAAATATAGCACGCACAGGTCGAAAATTAAATATAAATACCGACGCTCGTTATAGGTTTGAAAGAAGGGTGGATGCAGGTATTTCCGAATTCTTTATAAATCACTTAACCGAAGCGGTTATGACAAATTGCGGTGGAGAAGCGTCAAACTTAGTTAGCATATGTGGTGAGCAGCCCAAGTATATTTCAGAAATTAAATTTTCTCCGGCTATTATAAGTAAAGTAGCAGGCTTTGAAATTGAACAAACTAAGATAAATGAGATATTGCAAAAGCTAGGTTTTATTATTGAAGAAAATAAGGTGAAAATCCCTACCCACCGTAGAGGTGATATAACAAGTGAAATAGATTTAGTAGAGGAAATTTTAAGAGTTTACGGTTTTGAAAATATTCCTTCCGCTGAAATATTAATCAAGGCTTCCGAGCTCTTTAGCAAATCCCTGGAAAAAGAAAAGAGAATATCTGAAAGGCTTAGGCTAAAGGGACTTGATGAGGTAATAAGTTGGTCATTTACAGATGAACAAACTGCTAAAAATTTCGGATTTGATAACTTGATTATGCTTGAGAACCCGATCAGTAGCGAGCTTTCAGTAATGAGGCCTACAATTATACCAAACCTTTTAGGGTTTATAGCAAAAAATTTAGTACGCGGTTTTAATAATTTCGGGCTATTTGAAAGAGGGGAGATTTTCGGTAAAGAATTTAGAGATTCGCAATCAGCTTGTATTTCTGGAGTTAGGGTAGGGAATATGAGTGATAAAACTGTACATAAAGAAGAAAGAAAGGCTGATTTTTATGATATAAAATCAGATGTTTTTGCAATATGCAGTGAAGCACTGCTAAACCCTGAGAATTTAAGCGTAACTAAAAATGTACCGCAATATTATCATCCTTATAGAAGCGGCGCATTTAAACTTGGTAATAAGCTTATAGCTTTTGCAGGGGAAATACACCCTAATATCCTTAAAACCCTGAATATAAAAGAAAACGTTGTAGGGTTTGAAGTATTTTTAGAAAATATACCGAAAGTAAATCCTAAAAATGCTAAAAGCAAACTGGAGTTATCGGATTTTCAAGCAGTAAACCGTGATTTTGCTTTTATTGTGGATGAAGCTTTAGAGGCACAAAGCATATTAAAAGTTATTAAGTCAGTAAACAAATCTCTTATAGAAAATGTATCAATTTTTGATATTTATAGCGGTAAAGGGGTGGAAGAAGGCAAAAAATCAATTGCGCTTAGCATTAAAATCCAACCTAAGGATAAAACTTTATTTGATAAAGAGATTGAAGAAATTTGTACAAATATCATAAATGAAGTATCGATAAAATGCGGAGCGAAATTACGTTAATAAAAATTTGAGTACACTTGACTGAAGTATATTTTAGTTAAAATGTTAAAAAAATACAAAAGGTTATAGACTAAAAATAGTTTACCATTTATATACTTACAGGTAAAAAAGACTTTGTAAATTATATGGTTTTAGGGTTATTTAGAGATGGTAATGGCAAGTTAGGAGGAAATAATAGTTCCTCTCATGCTGCTTTTGCTGAAAACTCTTTAAATAATATTTCAAATTTTATAAAAAAGAAAAATGCGGACAAAAATATTTTAGGTATTATTCAATTTCAAAACTTGCCTGTTATTATTTTCAGTTATGGAGCGGAATTTTCCAAAATTTTAGCAGAGAATATAATTAAAAATTTTTATGATAAATTTCAGGATAATATATATCTTGAAAAAATTAGCTCTGATTCACTTCTATTCTGCATAGCAGAAAGTGACGTGGAAAAAGCATACGATACTTTAAGAGAAGTTTTTAAAGTTTTAAAAACTCAATCTTCTCAAGATACGGAAAATTCGGTTTATTTATGTTTTAACTGTGGCACAAGTGTGCTCGCTTCCTCACTTAAGGAGACAATAAATCAAGCATATATGGCCTTATTTGAATGCAAAAATAAAGATGGTTATGTTCATTATATTTATAATGAGGATATCTCTCAAAAAATGCTTCAACATCAAAACCATATGAAGTTAGCAGCATATTTTCAAAGAGCAATTATCGAAAACCGTTTACGCCTGGCGTTCCAACCGATAATTGACAGCAAAACCGGAAAAGTTAAGCATCATGAATCTTTACTCAGAATAGTTACCGAAGAAAATAAAATAATTTCAGCAGGGCCTTTTATCCCTATTGCAGAATCAATGCGTTTTATCGACCAAATTGATTTTTTAGTATTAGACCTAGTGGTTAAGGAGCTTAAGTTTAACCCCGACGTTACTCTTGCTATGAATATTTCTAACCTTTCAATTGATAATACCGAATGGTTAAGGAAAGCTAAAAACCTACTTAAAGATCCCGGGATTGCATCGAGACTAATAGTTGAAATTACTGAGACTAGTATGCACAGAGAGCTATCAAAAGTTGCCTATTTTGTTGATACTCTGCAAAGTCTTGGGTGCTTAGTTGCAATAGATGATTTTGGCGCGGGCTATACTTCTTTTACTCAGCTTAAAATGATTCATGCTGACTTAATTAAAATTGATGGTATATTTATTCGCGATATAGTTGATAACCATGATAGCCGTTTATTTGTTCAAACGTTATTAGGGTTTGCTCATGGTTTCGGGATAAAAACCGTAGCTGAATTTGTGGAAACCGGAGAAATTGCCAAAACTTTAATTGATCTTAATATAGATTATATGCAAGGAAATTACTTTAGCCCTGCGGTAAATTACCGTACATGGATTAAAGATGATGTTTATAAAATTTTGAATTGAGTATGAGTGAATTTTTATTACAGAACTATCTAACCATTAAAGCGCTCCATATTATTTCAATAATATGTTGGATGGCAGGGTTGTTTTATCTGCCCAGGCTTTATGTATATCATACTAAAGCAAAGGTAGGCTCCGAGCTCGATCAAACTTTACAGGTAATGGAAAAAAAACTCTTAAAGCTGATAATGAACCCGAGTATGATAGCAAGCTTTGTGTTCGGGATTTTATTAATATATATAATCGGGTTTGAAAGCGGCAAGTGGTTACATGCTAAGATTTTATTAGTATTAATTATGGCTCTCACCCATGGCTTAATGGCAAAATATAGAAAAGATTTTGCGACGGGCAAAAATACTAAAGGTGATAAGTTCTACCGCGTGCTTAACGAAGTCCCTACTATACTTATGGTCATTATAGTTTTCCTTGCAATAACAAAACCTTTTTAAATAAAAATAAAGTAAATTTTTTAAAAGTAGTGTTGCAAAGCAATAATAAAAAGTTTTTCTGCTTTTGCAACACTACATGAAATCGGCACTTATTCTCCTTCACCCTACAACACTAGTGAGAAATTATCTTTCTAAAGTTGATTTATTAACATGAGAAGTAGCCCCTAATAATCTTGGCATTATACCTTGAGGGGTTTCAACTGTTTGAGATGTTACGCCTTCTTGTAATATTCTATCCGAGGACTTTATATCTTTAAATGATAAATAGCTATTTATATGATATATTAATTCATGAGGAAGTTTGTGTAATAATGAGAAACTTTCATTATCATCAAGCTGAATTTTCTTGCAAATTCCGGCCAAAGTAAAAAAGTTATCTTGTTTATAACACATATAACGCGTTGCTTGATGCATAAGAGACTTCATCTTTTCCTGCTCTTCTGTTGTAAAATTTGATAATAAGGATTCTTTATTAAGTATAACCTTAATTTTCGGCTGTAATTGCATAAAACTTCTAAAATTACTTTGGTCAATTATTTGGTTGTAAAGTCTTTCAATTTCATTGCAAAATATTACTCGGTTTTTTAAAATTAAATCATTAACTTCTTCAAATTTATCCGGGCTTATAGTTCTCTTACGTAGATTTATTTCCAGTATTGACTTGTTACTTTCTAAGAGCTTAATTAATTCTATTGCTCCTTTATCAGTTATATAGTCGTCACTTAAGTCAAGCGAAGTTATGATCTTATTCTCCTTTAAAGCTTCTGCAATTGCTATCCATCCTGCTTCTCTTATATTGTTATAACCTAAGTTAAGTAATGTTAGAGTTTTATTCTTCCTTAAAGTTTCTGCTATTGCTATCCATCCTGCTTCTCTTATCCTGTTATAACCTAAGTCAAGCGAGGTTATAGTTTTATTTCCCTTTAAAGCTTCTGCTATTGCTATCACTCCTGCTTCTTCTATATAGTTTCCACTTAAGTTAAGCGATGTTATAGTCTTATTCTCCTTTAAAACCTCTGCTATTGCTATCACTTCTGCATCTTTTAAATCGTTATCGCTTAAGTCAAGCGATGTTATAGTTTTATTCTCTTTTAAAACTTCAAAGAGAATTTTTAATTGAGATTCAGTAAAACTAGTATCTTGTAAAATAAATCCTGAATACTGATTTAATTGCTCTTTAAGCCTGAGTTGCAGCTCGTCACTCCCTAAAGCTACTATCTCATTCCAATTATCCTTATTAAAATACTTCATAAACATCCTATGTTATTTTAAATTACATGCTATTATACCATATTATTATTACTATTTTATTACATATTTGCTTTTTTATTGACCATGCACATGTTTTTTAATAAAAATGTAAAAACTAAATATATATATTTTTTTATTTTTGTTTTCAAAATACTATCCTTTTTAAGCCCGGGGTCTTACATCTTAAATACTTTTAAGTTATTATGCGTCTAAATTATATTTTATCAAAATAATCTATGCCTAAGAATAATAAATTAAAAGCAGTGTTGTTAATAGGCTCTGAACAGGAAGAGGAATATGCAATTTTATCAAAGGTTTATAATAAGGAAGGCTACCTGATTATAGGTAACGGTAAGGATCCGATAAATAATAAAGATTTGCACGGCTTAAAGGGACGAATAGATCATAACACACGAATAGATATAATAGCTCACGGAAATTCCGATGAAGGTACCCATCTGATTTCATTGAAGCAGGAAACTATAGAAACTAAATTGTTATTCAGTAACTTAAAAAAGCTGAGCAACGGAGAGGCGCTGCAGGTACATTTGTGGAGCTGCTACGGAGGAATAGCCTCAAACGATGCAGTGCATCTAAGTAGCGGCTCATTTCTTGTTACACACTCTTCCGCGGAAGAGAAAAGTCTTTCATGGACCGGTGTAAAATTAGGTAAAATAATTACGGAAATGGAAAATAATACTCATACGGCGCTGCCGTTTCAAAGCTTAGCGAAAAATTTAGCTTTGTATTATTCTAACCCGTTTACAATAAATAATTATATAAACGGTAAAGTTTACAGTTTATATATAGCTCCGAACCTGATCAGCATATTTAAAAACCCAGAAGAAGAACTGAATGATGCCGTCACGGAAGTTGGTTTATATTATGAAAGCTTGCTAAAAAATATATATGATAATAAAAAAACCGCTTACTTTACCCACACTGCTTTGGATGTCCCTCATTTTAATATCGAAGCAAGAGAATTCGTTTTACTTTCCAATTTTATTTATAATTGTGCTTTCAATAATTTAGATATTCTTCAAGAAATAACATCCGACGAAAAGTACACTGCTAACGTTGCCTCTTTGATCAATAAAAGCATAGACAGAATCAACCCTTTAGCAGCAGCTGCGATAGAAGGATATTATGATATTGTAAAACTACTTTTAGATAAAGGTGCTGATCCGAATATAGCAGCTAATAAGGGAGTTACCCCACTTTATATAGCTGCTCAAAATGGACATGTAAATGTAGTTGAGTTACTGCTAAAAAGAGGTGCAAATACCGATTTTATCACAGACGAGGGTATTACTCCACTTTATATAGCTGCTCAAAACGGGCATGTAAATGTAGTTGAGTTACTGCTAAAAAGCGGCGCAAATGTTGATCCTATCACGGGCAAGGGTATTACTCCCCTTTATATAGCTGCTCAAAACGGGTATGTAAATATAGTTGAGTTACTGCTAAAAAGAGGTGCAAATACCAATTTTATCACAGACGAGGGTATTACTCCACTTTATATAGCTGCTCAAAACGGGTATGTAAATATAGTTGAGTTACTGCTAAAAAGCGGCGCAAATGCTAATTTTATCACGGAAGAGAGTACTACTCCACTTTATATAGCTGCTCAGAACGGGCATGAGAACATAGTCCGGTTATTGCTGAGCCAAGGCGCCGAGGTGAATATCATTACAGACCAAAATGCTACACCTCTTTATATAGCAGTTCAAAACGGGCATGAAAGCGTAGTCAGATTATTGCTGAGCCGAGGTGCCGAAGTAAATTTTGCTGATGAAAACGGCTTTACACCGCTTTATATAGCTTCCAAGAAAGGATATGAAAATATAGTTAAATTATTACTGGAGCATAATGCAGAGATAAATTCAACTGCGGATAATGGTTTTACACCTCTTTATACTGCTGTGCTAAACGGGCATGAGGGAGTAGTAAAATTATTATTAAGTCATAATGCCGAGGTTGACATTGCCGTTAACCAAAGCACTCCTCTTTTTTTAGCTGTTCTACTGGGGTATGAAGGTATAGTTAGATTACTTTTGGAATATGGTGCAGAGGTTGATCATGTTCTTGAAAATGGGACTACACCCCTTTATGTAGCTTCTATTAAAGGATACAACAGTATAGTTAAATTACTGTTAAAGCATGGTGCAGATGTGAATCATGCTGCAAACGACGGTATTACTCCTTTAATGATAGCTTCAATGGGCGAATTGTACGATACGGTTAAATTGCTGTTGGAATATCATGCTGATCCTATGATCAGTGATCATAAGGGTATGATGCCTCTTATGACGGCTAGAATATTAGGAAACGATAAAATTGCAAAAATACTAGAACGTGCTATTAAACAAAATGCCGATAAATCAGAACATTTCATTGAAAAAGTATCTCAGCTTTATGCGGAAGAATATCTGGAAATGTATGAAGCTAAAGGTGTATACAGTGATTATGAGTGCGATAATGATATTCCGATATTCAGCTATCAAAGCAAATTCGGAAGTGAATTATTAATCTGCGAACCGTGTAATACTTTCCATGATGAGTTGTAATCAGCATTCCGAATAGTAAGTAGGAGCTGATTATTTCCTTGGGTTTAAAAACTTACCTATGCTTATTACGTTATCAATTCTTCTTTCCAGAAACCCTATGGTATCCTGATGGTTCATTGAATTATCATTTAACCAATATATTAATGTAGAAGAATAGACGGAAGAAAGAAGAGTGCGTTTAGTATAATAATTAAAATCGGTAGATTTATCAAATCCTGCTTCATACCAAATTATATCGGCAGCCTGCCATAATAACTTTAATCCGAGTGGTGACTTAAACGGAATACTTAAATAAGCTACGGTTTTGGCAATTACGTCTTTATTTTCAGCATATATACTCAGCTTTATTTTTATCGCTGCAATTATTCTATCCCTTACACGCATTTTATCCAAACTAAGCTTCTTAAGCTCTGCTATCATTTTCATCTCATTTCTTGCAATGAAATACTCTATAACCCTGTCTATACCGTTTTCAAAGACCACCTCCCCCAGATATTTATTATACCCTGCATTTTGGGAGGCTTGTTCCAGAGATCTAACCCCCCAACCGGATTGAGGAACAAGTTTAATTATTTCTTCTAAAATTTTTTCTTTTATTATATCTTGTTTTGTCATAAATCTATTATGGATGGTTTATTATTTAAATAGCGCATGTGCGCGTGTTTGTGTGTAGGTAAGGGTATTGTATGTCAAAAAACAGAGAAATTAAATTACATTCTAAAGAAGAATTTGAAAAAATGCGAATTGCAGGTAAAGCTGCCGCTGAAGTGCTCGATTTTATAACCCCCTATATTAAGCCCGGGGTTACTACTCTTGAACTTAACGATTTATGTCATAATAGAATAATTGAGATGGGAGGCATACCTGCTCCTCTAAATTATAAAGGATTCCCTAAATCAATATGTACTTCGGTGAATCATGTTGTTTGCCACGGCATACCAAGCGAGAAGGTATTAGATAACGGAGATATATTAAATATTGACGTAACGGTGATTATGGACGGTTGGCATGGCGATACCAATCGCATGTATTACGTCGGCGATAAAGTTTCCGTAAAGGCTGCCAGATTATGCCAAATTACTTATGAAGCAATGATGCTCGGCATAGAGCAGGTGAAACCGGGGGCAAAACTTAATGAAATCGGTAAAGCAATTCAAAACTATGCCGAGAAAAACAGCTTTTCGGTAGTAAGAGATTTCTGCGGGCATGGAATCGGACAAAAATTTCATACCGCTCCTAATGTATTGCACTATTATGACAAAATGGAAGATCTCATATTAGAAGAGGGAATGTTTTTTACAGTTGAGCCTATGATTAATGCAGGAAAATATGAAACTAAAGTTTTAGGCGACGGTTGGACGGCCGTAACTAAGGATCGTTCGCTTTCCGCCCAATTTGAACACACTATTGCGGTTACGAAGGACGGCTTTGAAATATTCACCACTTCTCCGAAATCTTATGTCTTACCTCCCTATAGTTGAAAGGTTGACAACATATTAAGCTTATAATAGCTAATTTCTAGTTGTAACAATTTTTTAATTTTTGATTAAGAAGTTATTGGTATTTTATTATATTAACTAATAATATAATTTTTTTTAATTAAAACTATATTATAGTATTCTTTTTATAATAAATAATTAGTTATATAAGTATGTTAAAAGATTATCAAAACGCTTTAAAACAAGAGTTTGTACGTATTGCCAAATTAAAAAAATTTGACAAAGAGACAAATGACTTTATTAATACATGCCAAGATATTACCTTATCATGCGTTGCAGGCAACGGATATTTTGAAGTAGTAAAACATCTTGTTCGGCAAGGGCTTAAAATTGACTTTGGTGCGGTAAACAATGCCCTTAACAATAAACATTTTGAAATAGCTCGCTATCTTGCTGAGCATGGCGGTTATATTAATGAAAATGCCATTGTATGGGCTGCAGAAAAGAATAATTTCGAAATGGTTAAACTCCTTGTCCAATGTGGCGGCAAGATAGATGAAGATGCCGTGGCATGGGCTGCGGCAAAGAATAATTTCGAAATGGTTAAATTTCTCATTGAGCATGGCGCTAGCATTAATGAAGATGCCGTAGAAAATGTTTTAATTGAAAATAATTTTGAAATGGTAGTATTCCTAATTAAGCATGGAGGTAAAATCGAAGATTATTTTGTACAATTTGCCGTAGCCCGTAATTATTTCGAAATAGCAAAATTTCTTGTCGAGCATGGCGGCAAGATTAATGATGTGTCGGTAAAAAACGCAGCTGCTAAAGGGAGTTTTGAAATGGTTAAGTTTCTTATAGAGCATGGCGGCAAGATTAATGATGAGGCGATGGGAACTTCGGTTGCTAAAGGAAATTTAGAAATGGTTAAATTCCTTATTGAGTATGGCGGCAAAATTAATGATGACATGGTAAAAACCGCAGCTGCTAAAGGAAATTTAGAAATGATTAAATTCCTTATTGAGCATGGCGGTAAAATTAATAATGCTTTGGAAAATGCAACGGCTAACGGTCATCTTGAGATAATTAAATATTTCGTTACTCAAGGAATTAAAATTAGCGAGGAAATTTTGATTAAAGCTGCCGAAAGCAATGACCGGGAAACAATAAAATATATAATTGAAACAATTGCAGAACCGAAAAATATAAATTTAAAAGATGGAAAACTTTTATTTTTACTTTCAGGAAATGATGAAATGTTAAAGTTAATATTAGAAACCGTAAAAGTTTCCGCTTACGAATTATATCAAATATCAAAAAATGCTTTCCTGAAAGGTAACTACGACTTAGCCGCCAAGCTACACGGTATGCTTGATAAATGCTTTAAAAGCAACTTAAGAGCCGATGTTGAAAGTGCAATTATAAAAGGGTTAAAAGCATCAGTTGAAAATAATAAACATCACGCAATAGTTAACCTTATTGATAAAGCCGGAATTAAAATTTCGGATAAGTATTCGCACCTGATAAATAATATTAAAGACGATATTGAACCAAATGAATTTAACTTTATATACGGCTTGACCCATAGACTTGCCCAACATTATATTAATTTATCCAAAACTTCCCTCGAAAAAAATTTAATGCCGGAAGCAATCGACCCGGAAGTTAAAAAAATACTATCGAAGGCCTTTGTGATAGATAATCAGGAAAGATTGGAGAATTTTGAACTATTAAAGCAAATTTTTCCTGATAATAAAGAGTTGTATAAAGTAAAAAACGAATTCGACGCTTATTATATGGTTGTCGGTAAAGCTCTCAATCAGCTGGATAAAGATTTTGCTCTTGAAGTACTGGCACTTAACGGGATTGGAGTTCCTGCGCTTGAAGAGCCTGTTAGGGTATACCGCGGTTTTGTCGCAAACATGGATGAAGGAAATATCGACGGTTTTTTTAAGTACGGTACAAGAGCTTTCGGTAAAGGGGAAATGCAGAAAACTTTGGGTTACCATGTCAGAGAAGCTTGGAATATGGTTGATAACGGGAACACCTATGTTTGGCAGTACGGAGCTACTTACGTATCTTTGGAGCCTTCCGTTTCGGCTATGTTTGCCAACGGGTTTATGGCTTCGATAAAAGGGGAGAATATATTGTTGGAAGCTAGGCTGGAAGCAGGATCTGTAAAAGTTTGTGGGCATAATACTCACGAATATGAGCTTGCTCCGAGCGGAATTGAAGCTGACGAAATTATAGCAATTTACAAGCTTGAAGAAAATACTGTAAAATCAGTATATAAAAATCCTTATCTGCAGGATTCCTCGCTTATTCCCCGCTTTAAAATTAATGACACGGTTACTCAAGATATTAATGCTATTGAAAAATACAATTCACTCGGTTGTGAAATTATCAAGTATGAAAATTATGAAGATTTTCTGGCTAAATATAATCATTTACCCGAAATGCTAATGCCGTATTTTGAAGGACGGATCTTTTATAATGAAACCCTTTTTGAGTAGAATATAGCCTTACTTTGCAATGATCTGCTTGTAAATTAATTGATATAACTGTAAAGTATCGTGAATAGGATTGTCTAATAATATACCCGCAGTACAAGATGAGCAACGTTTCCAAGAATGAAGAATCTACATTAAGCAAAACCAGCCAAGATTACGGCGCACATTCCATTCAAGTATTAAAAGGGCTTGAAGCGGTAAGAAAAAGACCGGGAATGTATATCGGTGATACCGATGACGGCTCAGGTCTTCACCATATGGTTTATGAGGTGGTGGATAACGCTATTGACGAGACTTTGGCCGGGCATTGTACGAAAACGTATGTTGCGATAAACCAGGACGGCTCAGTTACAGTGCGCGATGATGGGCGCGGTATACCTACCGGTATTCATAAGGAAGAAGGAATTTCAGCTGCTGAAGTTATTATGACTCAACTGCACGCAGGCGGTAAATTCGACAGTAATTCTTATAAAGTATCAGGGGGCTTGCACGGTGTCGGGGTTTCGGTAGTAAATGCTTTATCCAGCTGGCTTGAACTTGTGATTTGGCGTGACGGTAAAAAGCATTTTATGCGTTTTACCGACGGAGTTGCAGACGAAAGACTTAAAGTAGTCGGAGACAGCGAGGGTAAGCGCGGTACACAAGTTACCTTTATGCCTTCAACTGAAATTTTCTCAGGAATTGAATTTAGTTTTAATACGCTTGAACACAGACTAAAAGAGCTGGCATTTTTAAATTCCGGCGCAGAAATAATCTTAGAAGATTTTCGAGAAGACCCGAAGAAGAGCGTAACTTTTAAATATGATGGCGGTATTTCGGAATTTGCAAAGTATTTGGATAAAAACAAGCACCCTATTCACCCTACAATATTTATGACAGGTGAATCGGATGGAATTGTTGTGGAATGTGCCATGCAATGGAATGACAGTTACCATGAAAATTCTTTTTGCTTTACTAATAATATTAGGCAAAGAGACGGCGGAGCGCATTTAGCCGGCTTTAGAGGTGCATTAACCCGTACGTTGAATGCCTATGCTAATGAATCAGGGGTATTTAAAAAGCAAAAAGTAGAACTTTCCGCAGAAGATATGAGGGAAGGCCTAACTTCAGTATTATCTGTAAAAGTACCTGACCCGAAATTCTCTTCTCAAACTAAAGATAAGTTAGTAAGTAGTGAAGTAAGACCTGTTGTTGAGTCAATTGTTGCTGAAAAGCTTGCTAAATGGCTTGAGGAAAACCCTAACCAAGCGAAAACAGTAGTAGGCAAAATTCTGGAAGCCGCTTTTGCCAGAGAGGCCGCCAGGAAAGCAAGGGAGCTAACACGTAAGAAAAGCTCTCTTGAAATGTCTACTATTTCCGGAAAACTTGCTAATTGCCAAGAAAAGAATCCGGAGCTATGTGAGCTCTTCTTAGTAGAGGGAGATTCTGCAGGTGGTTCCGCTAAACAGGCAAGAGATAGAAAAATTCAGGCAATTTTACCGCTTAAAGGAAAAATTTTAAATGTAGAGCGGGCAAGATTTGATAAGATGTTAAATTCTGCTGAAATCGGAACACTTATTACTGCACTTGGCACAAGTATCGGTGATGAAGAGTTTAATATTGAAAAATTAAGATACCATAAAATTATTATAATGACTGATGCGGACGTTGATGGTGCACATATCAGAACTTTGCTGCTCACTTTCTTCTACCGTTATATGCCTGAGCTTATCAGGCGCGGCCATCTTTATATCGCTCAACCTCCGCTTTATAAAGTTAAGCGCGGAAACAGTGAAGTTTACTTAAAAGATGAAAGGGCTCTTCAGGAATATTTAGTTAGCTCAGCTTCCGAAGGAGCTATATTAGTTGAAAATGGAGCACAACGGGCAGGTAAGGATCTTGCAAATTTATGTCAGCAAGTGTTGCAATTTTATAATCAGCTTACTCATTCGGTTAAAGCTATTTCAAAAAACCTTCTTGAGGTTGCCGTTCTTGCCGATTTCTTTAATTTATCTTCAACTCTTGAAGAAGTAGCTGAAGATATGTTAAGTAGATTTAAAGCAATGACTGAAGGCAGTAAAGTTGATTGGAGCTATAAGATTGAAGAGAAGACTCTCACCATCGTTAGGCTGGAAAGAGGCGTACAGGAAAATTGGACTATTAACTCACATTCTTTACCGCAAAGAGAAATAGATGCTTTGAATGCAGCAGCTAAAAATATTAGGTCAGTTTTTGCACAAATAGTAGAAATTACCTTTAAAGGGCAAAAATGCATATGTCATACTCCATCTGAATTAATTGAGAAGTTATTCGAAATAACCAGAAAAGGCTTATATATTCAAAGATTTAAAGGTTTGGGAGAAATGAACCCTGAGCAGCTATGGGAAACTACGCTTAACTCGGATGCCAGAACCTTGCTTCAAGTTAAAGTTCAGGATATTGACCAGGCTGAAGAAGTATTTTCTACTTTAATGGGAGAAGTAGTTGAGCCAAGAAGAGAATTTATTCAATCAAATGCTTTGAAAGTTGAAAACCTTGATGCTTAATTTATGAAGCGGTGATAATAAAATCTCTTAAAGATTTTGCAATATAACCTTTATAACTTTGGAACTGATTTAAGTTCAAATGGTTTTCAACTCGACTGAAACTGAGGGCAAATACAAAGTATCTCAATATTTGCGCTAACTTTAAAGCATTGGAGAGTTTAAGCTCACTACCATAATCTCTCCACTCATAAAGGTAAGTTTTTTGAGCTTCCAAATATATATTGTCGGTCTCTTGTAATAAATGATTGCGTTTAGCGCTTTCTAAAAAAGAAACACAGGAAAAAAACGGGTGAGAAATAATCCAATCACCCCAATCATTAATAGTAATAAAACCATCTTGAACAAGTATATTATTATCATGAAAATCACCATGCTCTATTGTTTGCGGAATATTATATTTTAGTAATTGCTTACATAGTAATTCAACTTTAGGCACTAATTTATAAAGCCGCTTAATTTCGGATGTTGTCAAGCCATCTGATTCCAACAAATCTTTTTTAGTGATAAACTGTTTATATAGGTGCGGTAAATTATCAAGTCGCCGGTCATTATTAACCCCTAGCGCGGTTATCTTATCTATGTGGTTTATACTTTTAATTTGGAGGCGTGCATAAATTTTTAATACTTGGCAAAATAAGTCTACGCTAAAATTTTCTTTTAAAATATTTCTCAGCGGGGTTCCCGCATCTTCCGATATAAAACAATTAAGCTCGGCATTAGAGCATAAAATTCTCGCAACATTTTTTGATATGTGATCATATAATATCCGCACCAAAGCAGGCTCGTTTGCAAAAGCATCAGCCATTATTTTTAAATAAATCTTCCCGCTTGAAGTTTTTAAACAAATTACGCAAGACCACGGCATAGCCCGAATAATTTCAGGCTCCTCCAAAACTTGGATCTTTAAAGAATTTAAACTGCTTTTTGCCCAATTAATACATTCTAATATGTCGTGCATGTTAAAAGCTTGTTTCAATTTAAAACCGTATATAAAGCCAAAAGTGTATTAAATCATCTGCTCAGGTTTTACCCATATATTAAACTGTTCTTCGGAAAGCAAACCAAGTTCCAAAGCTGATTGTTTGAGGGTTAGGTTTTTTTTGTGTGCATTTTTAGCAATTTTTGCCGCATTGTCATAACCTATATGCGGATTTAAAGCAGTAACCAGCATTAGGGATTCCTGCATAAGTTTTTGAATCCTTGCCTCATTTGCGGTAATACCTGAAATACAGTGGTCAACAAAACTTACCATAGAGTCGGATAACAACCTTACCGATTGCAGGAAATTATAAATTATCACCGGTTTAAAAACATTAAGTTCAAAATGGCCGTTTGAGCCTGCCACTGTTATAGTGACGTGATTACCCATCACTTGGGTACATACCATTGTTAGAGCTTCACATTGGGTAGGGTTTACCTTACCCGGCATAATAGATGAACCCGGTTCATTCTCAGGCAACATAAGTTCACCTAAACCTGATCTGGGACCTGAGCCCAATAGCCTAATATCGTTTGCTATCTTCATTAAGCTTGCAGCAAGCACATTAAGAGCACCGCTTGCTTCGACCAAAGCATCGTTAGATGCTAAAGCTTCGAATTTGTTTGGTGCAGTCTGAAACTTATATCCTGTTTCGGTAGAAATTTTATCGGCTATTTTTTCTGCGAATCCCGGGCTCGCATTTAACCCCGTACCGACCGCAGTTCCGCCTTGAGCAAGTAAGGAAAGTCTGGGTAAGGTTGCTTTTACTCTTTCAATCCCGTATGAAATTTGTGTAGTATAGCCGGAGAATTCCTGACCTAAAGTCATGGGAGTTGCATCTTGCAAGTGTGTTCTGCCGATTTTTATAATATTTGCAAACTCTTTGGTTTTTTTATCTAAAGCTTGATGAATATAATTAAGAGCCGGAATTAATTTCTCATTTATTTCACAGACAGCAGCAATATGCATTGCAGTCGGATAAGTATCATTGGATGATTGCCCCATGTTTACATGATCGTTAGGGTGCACAGGTTTTTTAGACCCCATGGTTCCGCCCAGCATCTCTATCGCGCGGTTGGAGATAACTTCATTTATGTTCATATTAGTTTGAGTACCGGACCCGGTTTGCCAAACTACAAGCGGAAAATTATTTTCAAGTTTACCGGCTATCACTTCATCGGCAGCTGCACAAATTGCATCCGCAATTTTTTTATCCAGTAATTGCATTTCTTGGTTTACTGTCGCTGCACATTTCTTAATTACTGCCAAAGCTTTTATTAACGGCTTAGGCATTCTTTCTTCGCCAATCTTAAAGTTTCCGAATGAACGCTCAGTTTGTGCTCCCCAGTATTTATCAGCCGGTACTGCTATTTCACCAAATGTATCAGTTTCTAGTCTAATATTAGACCGGACATTATTCTCCATATACCCTCTCTTTATTGTTAATTAAATATTTCAAATACCCTTAAAGTTAGCACATTTCTCAATAATATCAGCAACTTTAAACACCGTTTCTTCATCATAAGATTTTCCGATCAGCTGTAGACCGAGCGGCAACCCATCGGAACCTAAGCCGGCCGGTACGGAAATACCCGGAAGACCCGCTAAACTTGCCGGAATGGTAAACACATCATTTAAATACATGGTAATTGGATCCTGCTTGATTTCGCCGATTGCAAAGGCGGTGGAAGGTGCAGTCGGCGTGAGTATTACATCAACTTTGCCGAACGCCTCTTGAAAGTCATTCGCGATCAATCTCCTTACCTTTTGAGCTTTGAGGTAATACGCATCATAGTAACCTGCCGAAAGAACATATGTACCGATCATAATACGACGCTTAACCTCTCTCCCGAAGCCTGTTGCACGTGTCTCTTTATACATATCGTCAAGCGTCCCTTTTTGCGGTAATACTCTTAATCCGTATCTTACACCGTCAAAACGTGACAAGTTTGAAGAAGTTTCCGCAGGAGCAATAATATAGTAAGTAGCGAGTGCATATTTAGTATTCGGTAAGCTGATTTCAACTATTTCAGCACCCGCAGACTTTAACCACTCAATCCCCTGTTCCCAAATTTTAGTTACATCCGGATGAGTGCCTTCCACCCGATATTCCCTCGGAATTCCTACCTTCAAACCTTTAATGCTTTGCCCTAGAGCAAGCTTGAAATCAGGAACGGGCATATTCATTGAAGTTGAATCTTTTTTGTCATAACCGCAGATGCTTTGCAGCATAAGAGCCGAATCCTCAACCGTTCTTGCAAATACACCCGCCTGATCGAGCGAACTTGCAAATGCAATCATTCCCCATCTTGAGCATCTGCCGTAGGTAGGTTTAATTCCGACGATTCCGCAAAATGCCGCCGGCTGTCTGATCGAGCCGCCGGTATCACTCCCTAAAGCTCCCATGCAAAGCTTAGCGGCAATAGCCGCCGAAGAACCTCCTGAAGAACCCCCCGGCACCAGATCCGTAGCATCGTCTTTTCTTTTCCATGGATTGATTACATTGCCGTAATAGCTGGTGGTGTTGGAAGAACCCATAGCAAGTTCATCCATATTGGTTTTACCGATCATTATTCCACCGTTATTGAATAAGTTAGTAGTTACGGTGGATTCATATTCAGGCTTAAACCCGTCTAAAATATGCGAACACGAAGTAGATAAAACTCCTTTAGTACAAAACAAATCCTTAACTCCGACAGGTATACCTTCTATTATCCCGCCGCCGTTACTTTGAATTTTTGCATCGGAAATTTTTGCCTGAGCAAGAGCTATTTCATGAGTAAGCACGGTAAAAGCATTAAGCTTTGAATGCTCAGCATTTTTCAAATGCGCTTGGGTCAGTTCAACCACAGTAATTTTTTTATCGGCAAGAAGCTTTTTCGCTTCGGAAATAGTCAGATTCGTAAGCTCGGTCATAAACATCAGCAGGATTATTGTTTAGAACATAAGATAAACATTTTCATAAATATTGCAATCAGGCAGAGAGAATTAATATGCTAAAAATATTTGAATTAAATACCTTTTGCTAACCCACGTTGATGTAGGCAAAAAATTAAATTCTGATTGAATTTGTTTTTTCATTGCATCTTACTATAATTATTTTATAATTTATTTTAATAAAAGTAATATTATTATCAATGAAACATTTACAAAGATTTTTGATTTTAACATGCGTTCTTCTGCTATCCGGGTGTGCCGGCCTGATCAAATCGGATTTTAGGCTTATATCCGAAGACTTTGAGGGATTTAATAAAAATGAAAAAGGTATAATTCTCTTTACTATATTACAAAATACTGACGTAGGAGTTTTTTTCACGGATATGAAAATGTTACCTAATTCATATACATTACGTAAAGTAAGCGATGAAGATAAGATCCCGAAAATAATCTATAGATTTCAACCATCTTATTTGAAATCAAAAGTTAACTATTATGCACAAAACATGCTATTCCTTGAACCCGGGCTTTACTACATAGATGAAATAACGCCGAGGCCTGGGGGTCGCTATTTCTCATCCCCGGGATACAAAAACGGAAAGATCATGTATGGGGCATTTGAAGTAAAAGCAGGACAAGTAATTAGTTTAGGCAGCATAGATATTAGTGACGGTAAATTAAAATTCATACGCGAAGATGAGAAAATAAAAAAAGAACTACATGCTGAAGGATATGATGAATTAGCAGCTAATATGAAGCCTGGAATTTTTTATGAAGGTGGATCCGCTATAAAGGTTCATAAAAATGGACAATTTAATATTTTACCAAAAGCTGTAATAGATAAAATAATTGAAGCTGCACGGCAAAACGCCTTAGCAAAAGCAAAACTATCTTTAAAATCGGAAATGTAAATCAAAATGATGAAACTTAAACCATTACAAACCTTTTATGTGTTGTTAACTGCCTTCCTTCTTGCCGGATGCTCATCTCATCAGCAAGCTAATATCAAAGATTTTAAGGCTTTGGATAATTCTAAAAAAGGAGTAGTGTTATTTATGATTACCGAAGACGAAGAGTCTTTGTTCCGCTCTCCGAAAAGACAAATTGCTTTAAGATATACTCTTTATAGATTATTTGGAGAAGATCTTTCGAAAAAAGGCGAAACATATGAATCCCTTACAACACAAACATATTTAGTTAATTTTAAAGCTAACTACGCAAGTACCATGCTTTTTCTAAAGCCCGGGTTATATGTTATTTACGATATATCTCTTATAGATTATTCTAATGTAAAAAGATGGTATAAACCAAGAATACTGGATAAGGGAGGCGCCATAATATACGGAGCTTTTGAAGTCAGACCTGGAGAAGTAATCAGTTTAGGGAGATTAGACGTTACTGATGAAAAATTTAACTTTATAAAAGAAGATGATAAAATTATTAAAGATCTGGAAAGTGCCGGATATAAAGACTTAGTTGCCAAAATGAAACCAGGTATTTTTTATGAGTCAGGTTCTTTAGTCCATACTTACACTGATATTGGTAAGGTTAAGTGGAAAGTTATTCCTCAACATGAAATTGCTAAAGAAATGCAATTTTTAATGTCGGGAGATAAGGGCAATAATAATTAATTTTATATAAGATTTATAATAGAGTTGTATTCAAGCTTTTATTTGTAAAACTAATTAAACCAGAGAGCCATAATATCCTTATATAGTAAATTAAGCTAAAAATCTGAGAACAAATACTCTTAGCCTATTAGTTGGATAAAAAATGATATACAATTAATTTTCGATAATAAATCATTAAAGTTGCCTGAAGACTTATTCAAATAAATGTGTAAGGTATTCAACTTAATTTACTATAAATATGAAAGGAACAGTCACCAGGGGGTTCTTTGCTTAAGGCATTATCCCCGCGCATTGCCAGTAATTCCGCATCGGTCGGTGACGATATAGTAAAGCATCCGGAGAAAATATTTTACTGTTAAAGCTTTCTAAAAACTAAGGCTTCATTTTTTAAACTTTAGTTCAGTACCGTTTAATAACCGTTTTATATTATCCTTATGCCTATAGAAGATAAGTATACAGAGCACTAGGCTCATAATAAAATAAGGAGTAGCAAACCAGAAAGCTGTAATAGTTGAACAAAGTGCTGCGCTTAAAGATGCCAAGGAAACTGTTCTACTCAAAGCAAAAACTAAAATCCATGAAAATACAAATACCAATCCGACATAGGGTACTGAAACAAGAAGTACTGCAACGGCAGTGGCAACTCCTTTACCCCCTTTAAATTTTAACCAGATGGGGAATATATGCCCTAACACTACCGCTGTTCCGCATAATGCAATCAGCGTGTCGTTAAAGTTTAAAAGCAGAAAGATTGTTATTGGTATAACGCCTTTAAGTGCATCTAAAATTAAAGTAAGTATTCCTAATTTTTTTCCTCCGACACGCATGGCGTTAGTTGCCCCTATATTGCCTGATCCGCTTTTTCTTAAATCGCCGTGACCCAGTAATTCGGAAAGTATTAACCCAAAAGGTATAGATCCCATAAAGTAAGAAACAAAAGTAACTATTATAAATTCAAACATATTTTTCTAAAGTATAAATTTACTTAAATCATGAGTCTTAGTTAAAGAGGTAAGGTTATCAACTACATAGTCACGATTAACCGTCACTTTAGCATAAGGAGTTTCAGTTGCCGAGAAGCTTACACCTTCTAAAAGTTTCTCCATAATGGTATGGAGCCGTCTAGCTCCGATATTTTCGACTTCCTGGTTAATTTCAGTAGCTACTTTTGCTATTTCCCTCAAACCGTCTTCACTGAACTCCAACTCAACATTTTCCACTGCAAGCAATGCGGTATATTGCTTCGGCAAGCTATGAGCAGGGTCTTTTAATATCTTAACCATATCTTCTTCGGTAAGCGGGTTAAGTTCTACTCTAATCGGTAGTCTACCCTGAAGTTCAGGAAGTAAATCCGAAGGCTTAGCTAAATGGAATGCTCCCGATGCGACAAATAGAATATGGTCGGTTTTTACCGAGCCGTATTTTGTAGTTACCACAGTACCCTCAAGGAGAGGTAATAAATCACGCTGTACCCCTTCACGGCTAACTTCTCCACGGCCTTGGCTTGCAGTACGAGAGGCAATTTTATCTATCTCGTCAATAAAAACTATCCCTTCATTTTCCACCAACCTAGTTGATTCTCTAATGACTTTTTCTTCATCTAATAGCTTATCGCTTTCTTCCTTGAGTAATGCCTCGAAAGCATCCTTAACATTAAGTTTTACTGTTTTAGTTTTTTGCCCGCCCAAAGCTTTGCCCAGTACATCCCCGATACTTAACACTCCCATTTGGCCGCCCGGCATTCCCGGTATATCAAAAGTCGGTAAATTCATTGATGGATTATCAGCTACCTTGATTTCAACCTCACTTCCGTCCATTTTACCTTTTCTAAATTTTTCATAAAATTTTAGCTTGGTTTCTTCACTGGCGTTTTCGCCGACCATAGCATCAATTAACTTAACTTCCGCTGCAATAGTCGCCTTTTCCGTAACTTCTTTGCGCATATTTTCACGTACTAAATTAATAGAAATATCCATTAAATCTCTAATAATTGAATCTACATCTCTACCTACATAGCCGACTTCGGTAAACTTAGTAGCTTCTACTTTAATAAAGGGAGAGCTTGTAAGCTTTGCAAGTCTCTTGGCAATTTCAGTTTTGCCGACTCCGGTAGGTCCGACCATTAAAATATTATGCGGAACAATTTCCTCTTTAATATCTTCAGGCACATGTTTTCTGCGCCAACGGTTTCTAAGTGCAATTGCTACGGCACGCTTAGCATTATCCTGACCAACAACAAATCTGTCCAATTCGGCGATTATTTCTTTAGGGGTTAGAAATGTAGGCATTCTTTTTCGTAAATTATTTCTTTAGGTATTTTAAAATAACTAATGTTCTAAAGAAAGCAAGGTATACCATACTATTAAAATATAAATTTTTGTTCGCAAAATAATCATTGATTTTGGTTGCATTTAGATTAACAATTTATTTCTTATTTGATTACTGTGCTGAATATTAAGTAACTATTATTGTCAATTGTTGCAAAGTCATGTAACTTATTAGTTTAGGCGGGATCAAAATTTTATTTTTAAGGAGAAGGTTGGTTTATGGAAGTGGTAATAGTTAGCGCACTAAGGACGGCAGTAGGAAATTTTAACGGAACCTTAAGCTCAATGCCTGCGCATAAGATGTCAGAAATATTAATTAAAAAAACTTTAGAAAATACTAAAGTAGCCCCAAATGAGGTGAGCGAAGTTATAATGGGACAGATTCTAACCTCAGGTGAAGGACAAAATCCTGCAAGGCAAGCCTCGATAGGAAGCGGTTTACCGTATACGACAACTGCCTTCACAATTAATCAAGTATGCGGTTCAGGCCTAAGAGCAGTAGCATTAGGGTATCAAGCAATCCTAACCGGACAAGCTAAAATAGTAATTGCCGGTGGGCAGGAAAATATGAGCCGTGCGCCTCATGCAGTGCATATGAGAAACGGAACTAAAATGGGTTCGGCAGAACTAACCGATCTTATGATTAAAGACGGGTTATGGGATGCATTTAATAATGTACATATGGGTATAACGGCAGAAAAAATTGCCGAGCAATTTAATATCAGCAGAGAAGATCAGGATAAATTCTCGGTTAATTCGCAAAATAAAGCGGAAGCCGCTCAAAAAGCAGGTAAGTTTAAAGATGAAATAGTACCCCTTACTATACCTTCCAGAAAAGGCGATATAGTCTTTGATCAAGATGAATTTATTCGTGTAGGAGCCAGCTACGAAGCTTTATCAGGAATTAGACCGGCATTTAAAAAAGACGGCACGGTAACTGCCGGTAATGCTTCAGGTATTAATGACGGGGCAGCACTTTTAATGCTTATGAGCAAAGAAGAAGCAGAAAAAAGAGGCCTAAAAATACTGGCAAAAATTAAGGACTTTGCCCAAGCAGGGGTGGATCCTATCATTATGGGAACAGGGCCGATAGATGCGTCACGAAAAGTATTGGAAAAATGCGGTTGGGCAGTAGATGACCTTGACCTTATTGAAGCTAATGAGGCGTTTGCAGCGCAAGCAATATGCGTCAACAAAAGCTTAAAATTAGATGAGACTAAAGTGAATGTGAACGGCGGAGCAATTGCATTAGGCCATCCGATCGGTGCATCAGGCGCAAGAGTTTTAGTAACCCTTATTCATGAAATGAATAAAAGAGATGCGAAAAAGGGCTTAGCCACTCTTTGCATCGGTGGTGGTATGGGTGTTGCTATGTGTATAGAAAGATAATTAATAAAATAGGAGAAAAATAATGGGAAGAAGAGCGTTAGTTACAGGTGGAACCAGAGGTATCGGAAAAGCAATAGCAATGGCTTTAAAAGCAGCTGGCCATAAAGTGGCAGTTGTTTATGCAGGAAGTGATGATTTGGCAAAGAAATTAGAGCAGGAAACCGGCATCAAAACTTTTAAATTGGATGTGTCTAACTATAATCAATGTGTAGAAGGAGTAGCAAAAGCGGAAGAATACTTGGGCGGTAATGTTGAAATCCTGGTAAACAATGCAGGGATTACACGTGATGCTATGATGCATAAACTCTCGTATGAAGATTGGAAGGCAGTAATTGATACCAACCTTTCTTCCGTATTTAATATGTCTAAATCCGTCATCCAAAAAATGAGGGATAATAAATTCGGCAGAATTATCAGCATGAGCTCGGTTAATGCTAACGGTATGATGGGGCAAACCAACTATTCTGCTGCAAAAGCAGGGATTGAAGGTTTTACTAAAGCACTGGCACTGGAAAGCGCAAGAGCCGGAATAACCGTTAATGCAGTAGCACCAGGATATATTAGCACTGAGATGGTCGCAGCAATGCCAAAAGAGGCTTTAGATGCAATTGTTGCTAAAGTACCGGTGCAGCGCTTAGGTAATGTAGAGGAAATAGCAAGAGTTATAGCATTCTTAGCTGATGATGCTTCAGGGTTTATTACCGGAACGATTATCCCGGTTAACGGTGCGCTAAGAGTATAATTTTAATATCTAAGTTATAAAATAAAAAGGCGGCTTTAGGGTCGCCTTTTTTATATAGTGCTTAGTAACAATATCTATAAAGATATACTTATTATTACTTCAGAAGCTTTTCAGGATTAATAGTCGATTTTCCTTTGCGCAATGAGAAGTAAAGCTGTGCTTTATCTACGTCTCCGGTTTTACCTACCTTAGCAATGGTTTGCCCTCTTGATACCTTATCTCCCTTTTTAACTAGAACCGAGCTGTTATGGGCATATGCTGATAAAAGATCATTTTCATGGCGTATGATCACCATTTTACCATAGCCTTCAACATCATTACCGACATATATTACCTCACCCCTACTTACAGCCGCGACGGGAGAGTTAAGCGGAGCAGCAATTGACATCCCCTCACTGAATTTACCCGGGCTTTGGCCATAATGAGATATAACCTTAGCATTCTCCCCGATAGGCCATACGAATTTATCTGAATTTAAAGGCGTAGGTAGGCTATAAGATAAATCAGTAGCTGGGCTGTTCCCATTCCCTTTTAATAAAGATTTGCTTTTATTTCTGCCTTCTTCATCACCTAATTGCTTCTCTAAACTTTGAAATTCTTCTTCTTCATAGGCATCTTTACTTGCCTCTGATTTAGAATTAGATATATTATTCTCTCCCTCATCAAGGGGAATGATAGGAGCTGCTTTTTCTTGTGCCACACCTTTGTACGGATCAAGCTCTTCAGCGTGAATATTATTATCTTTGTTGGTTAACGGAATCCTTAGTTTTTCCCCTATTTTAACATGATAAGGCGGATGGATATCATTTATTTTTACCATATCAGCAAAAGAAACTTTATATCTTAAAGATATGCCCATTAAAGATTCACCCGGCCGCACAATATGATAAAGCTCATTCGGGAGTCTGATATGCTGGCCGGCATAAATACGATAGGGTGGGCTTATTTTATTAATTTTAGCTAAATCTTTAAGAGAAATATTATTCTCAACTGCAATTTGTAAAAGCGTCTGCCCCGGATAGACGATCGCATACTTAGAAACACCGTCTTTACCGTAATAATAGTTTCCTTTATGACGTACGGCTGCCGGGTTTTGAGCAGAGCAGGATGAAAGTATAGCCGGTATTAATAAAGCAAAAGCTATCTTTTTTGTTGTGTTCATTTTTATATTATTTGTTCGCATCTTTTTTCTTAAACATAAGAATTTTTTCTTCCATACCTTTTAGCTGATTTTTAAATCTTTGTAAATCGGCTCCTGTGAGAGCAGGGAATTTAGGAAAGCTAATTTTGGACGGGTTGACTTGTTGGCCTCGTTCACGTACTTCGTAGTGTAAATGAGGGCCAGTTGCCATTCCGGTAGAACCGACAAAACCTATTATGTCTCCTTGGCTTACCCTACTTCCTTTTCCGATTCCGCTTGCAAACCTGTCAAGATGTGCATAGAGGGTAGAATACTTGGAGGAATGTTTAATCTCTAAATGTTTCCCATAACCGTTCTTAACTACTTTAATAAAATGAATGATCCCGTCACCTGCGGCAAACACGGGTGTTCCTCTGGGTGCTGCATAATCTAAGCCTTTATGCATTTTTGAATATCCTAAAATCGGATGCTTTCGTATACCATACCCGGAAGAAATTTTTGCACCGCTTATAGGAGTTTTTAATAAAGTTTTACGAATGCTTTCTCCTTTATGATCATAATAATCAGTAGCTTGATTATCTGATGCAAATCTGAATATCTCCTTTTTCTTGCCTGCAAGAGTCACGGCAGCATAAGTTATATTTCCGTCCCTTACTTTTTGTCCCTTCTCATTAATTAGATAGTCATAATAAACTTCAAATACATCACCAGGTTTTATATCCCTTTGAAAGTCAACGTTATAACTGAATAATTTTATGAGATCCATTATCGCATATGGGCTTACACCGGAGTTAACGGCTGATAAATATAAACTATCATTTATTGTGCCATGGGCGAAAACTTCTTTAACGGTAAGCGGTATTACTACAAGGTTAGCAATATATTCTTTTTCCTTATTGTCATACTTTACTTCGATGATCTTATCATCGGTAATTACTTTTATATAACTTACTTTTGAATAATAGTCATGATCCTCGGGTTTATCGGCTTCAGCTAAAAATTTAACCTCAACTTGGTTACCGATTTTTAACTTTGAAACTTCATAAACTTTATTGATTGCCGAGCTGATAGAGTAGGAGTCATTTATTGCAATACCCGCATCTGAAAATATTTTAAATAAAGTATCGCCTGATTGTACGGTAAATAACATTAAAGAATCTGTAGGATCCGGAGTTTTTTCCTGTTCTATTACTTCCGGCTTAGCTTCTACTGCTTCTTCGGGAGCAGTAATAGTCTCCAGATC
Organism: endosymbiont of Acanthamoeba sp. UWC8; assembly: GCF_000730245.1. Lineage (NCBI taxonomy): Bacteria > Pseudomonadati > Pseudomonadota > Alphaproteobacteria > Holosporales > Holosporaceae > endosymbiont of Acanthamoeba sp. UWC8. The sequence goes on from NZ_CP004403.1 coordinate 1,462,989, forward strand.
TTTTTCCAGGTCATTAAATGAAATATAAAAACTGATGTTAAAAGCCAGTGATATAAATATAATTAAAAATAGGATGATATGTAGTTTATCAAACTTCTGTAATTTCCTCATTGACGCAAAGATTATTTATCTAATAGAAGATTTATAATATTATAAAGAGTCGGTTGCAAGAAATAATGCGAAACTATGATAAAATTCTTATATTTTCTAAAAAAGCTAATTAATAAAAATCAAGTTTAAAAATCCTCTATTTATCTATAACTAAAGAAAATATTGTGCAGCTTAAAATACTTTAAAGTTGCAATTCTTTTAGTTTCATTAGATAGTTTACAAAAAATAGTTGAGCAAGTATGAAAATAGTATTTATGGGTACCCCTGAATTTGCAATCCCGGCTTTAGAGGCTCTGATCGGTTCTAAACATCAAGTGCTTGCTGTTTACACGCGAGAGCCGAAACCTGCGGGTAGGGGAAAACAATTGTTGAGCAGTCCTGTTCAAACTATAGCTGAAGAACATAGTATACAGGTTTTTACCCCTAAGAATTTTAAAAATCCCGAGGAAATAGAAAAGCTGAAAGCTTTAGATGCTGATATAATAGTGGTAGTGGCTTACGGGTTAATTTTACCGAAAGCGGTTTTGGAAGCATTTAAATTCGGAGCACTTAATATTCATCCTTCAAAACTTCCCAGATGGCGGGGAGCAGCACCGATAGAAAGATGTATAATGGCCGGTGATGAAGAAACCGCAATTTGTATTATGCAAATGGATGAAGGGTTAGATACCGGGGATGTTATTTTGGAGGAGCCATATATGATTCCGCAAAATATGACGGGTAGAGAACTCGCGGCCGTTTTAGCCGAAAGAGGTGCGAAGCTTTTAATTGAAACGATTGAGCAAATTGAAAACGGTAAGGCGGTTCGAAAGCGGCAATCTGAAGAAGGATTAACCTACGCTAATAAAATTTTCAAGGATGAGGAAAAAATTGATTGGAATATGAGCGCACATCTGGTTAATGCGAAGATTAGAGCATTAAGCCCTAAGCCCGGAGCTTATTTTATATTTAGAAATGAAAAGATAAAAATTATTACGGCCGAATATGATTTAACACCTGTAGATGTGCCGATCGGCACGGTAATTGATGATCATATGACGATAGCATGTAAGGAAGGAGTGATAAAGCCCACACTGGTACAAAGAGAAGGCAGGAAAATGGTTTACACCGAAGCTTTCCTGAGGGGGTTCTCGGTTCCTATGGGAAGTGACCTTAATTGCAGCGGTTAACGTTCCGATTGAATAGTAGCTTCTTGTTGCTGCCTTTTTTCTATAACTCCTTCCACCCATTTAGGCTTCGGGTGCTCACCATGAGTTTGCGGTTTAATATCCTCTTTCATTTTAACTTTTTCATTTTCAAAGTTTTTCAAGTCTGTGTCACTGAACTTTGCAATACGTGGCTTTTCTATAGCAGGAGAGGTAATCTCTTCATCCTTATTTCTCTTAAACGGTTTTGTTACGGTATCTAAAATCTTATTAATTATCTTAGTAACCAAAGGCTGTTTTTCTCTATCCTCATATTTAAATTTATTATAGCTTGCCGTGTTTTGCTGAAGACCTTCTATATTATCTTTATAGGGATCCTGTGGGAAAGCGGCAAGGGTATCTTTTTTAATGCCGTGCGCTCCCCTGGTTCCGCCGTTGGCTGAAGCCATAAATTGAGTGTGCCCGCCTTTTACTTGAGTTTTTAAGTTCTCAATTTGTTGATCTTTTAATTGTAGTGCTTCATTCTCTACTTTAATAGATGGGGCGATTTTTAATTGTAGTTTTTCATTTGCTGCTTTAAAAGTTTGGTCAGTGAGTTCTAATCCTGTCCTATCCTTACCGCTTGCACATTGCACTACAACTTCGCTTAGTGCTATATTATTAAGTTTTGCATCTTTATTTAAAGCTCCATGAAGCAAAGAGAAGGCAACCGCATTCATCTCGGTACTTAGTTCAAGGTTGGAGTTATTAGGGTCCCTAAACAGGTGTGAAGTGGTCATAAGATGCTTAGCATCTATTGCATGCTCTAAAGCCTCCAATACTTCGAGTTCATAGCCAGCATCTTTTTGTCTTTTAAGTTGGGTTCTGGCTGCTTGTTCATTTTTCCCTGTGTTTAGAAACTTTGCAATATCTAATGAACCTCTCTTTTCTGAAATATAGCCTACATCCGACAAAATTTTCTCAAAGCCGGTATTATCATTTCTCGAGGCCAGACGCCAAATGTTAAACGGAGTTGTTGCTCTACGGCCACCCAACTTTTCCTGTCCCTTACCTACCTGTTCATGGATAGCGCTATCTATCCCGGTCGGGTTAGCCGGCGAATTAAGCACGTTAATAGTTGTGGTTCTTTCTTGGGGCACAAAACTTTGCAGCTGCCTTAAATTCTCAGTTGCTATCTCCTGGCGTTCTTCTTTTGAAATTTGTTTACCGTGGAACGATGCCGTGCCCGCATGTAGAGTCCTTGCTTTCATTTCTAATGTTATCGGTTTTGAATCAATTAAGGGGGAGCTTATATAAGTGGTTTTAGAATGTGCATTACGTATGCCTATCAACTCACCTCTCAGCTGGGTCGGTAGCACGAATTTTCCTTCGGCAATTTTGCCTGCATGCTCATGTACCAAATCTTTTAAATGCGGTGCAAGGTTATTATACCAATCCATATTTACAGGCTTACCTTCCATAGTGAGTTCTATATTTTCTCCTCTATTCGCATGCTTTATTGCCAGATATTGAAGTTTTTGATTATCGGTTAACCCAAGAAGCATGGCATCTGATTCTACGACTAAGCTATCTTTACCTTCGCTATCTTTTTGCTTAGTAATTGTGGTCACATGATAATGCTGATCGGAAAGGTTACCAAAATCTTTTGCAACCGAGATTTTTTTCCCGGCATTTTCTATGCCTGCTGCTTTGAGATAATCAACTAGTAAGGTATTATATGTTTTAATATTAGATTTTCCTTCTATATTACCTAAAAATACTCCTACAGCTTGCCTTATTTCCGCCCTTGCGATGCTTGCATTTAATTCGTCGATTTCTTTTCTTTCTAAAGCATGGCCGAGTAATTTTTCAGCAGCTCTTGCGGCATTTAAAAATTGGATCTTATATGACTCCGGGCTATCAAGCGGCGGCGGAGCAGCAGGGTCAACGTTATGTGCATCTCTAATTAACACTTTAGAACCGTCTTCTAAAGTGTTTCTTGTCCATTTTGTCCCTTCTCGAGCATCTCTATTCTCTTCCAGCTGTTCAATTAACTTGCCGTAATTAGGAGATTGGAGATCAAACTCAATCTCTTTAGGCTTAGGAATATCTTTTAAAGGAGTATTTATATAAGCAGCAATTTTCCGTTCAATTTCTTCTTGGTTTTGCTGAAGCCTTTCGTAGTTACTAGGATTTTTCATAATATAACAAAATAATTAACCTTTTATAGCGTTATACTAGCAACAAAAGGTTAATTAAGTGTTAACGAGAAATAATGTTTAAAGTAGTTTAAAGACTATTTACTTTAATTTCTCTGGCTTTAAGCAGAATTTTATCTTCCATATCTCTTGAAAATTGAGGAGTAATCGGGCTATCTTTCCATGCTCCATGAGCATCTTTAACTTGTTTGAAGGCTGAAACCTTAACTGCATCGGATCTTAAAGAAGCTCCGATAATCATGATATTAAATTTGAATCTTTCTTTAGCATTAGGGCTGCTTGTATACCAATCGGTAATAATAACTCCGCCGAAAGGATCCGCCGAAACAAGTGGTGCCTGCAGCAAATGAACCGAATCCAGAGAAGCTCTCCACAGGTAACTGTTAACATTTATTGCATCGGCAACCGATTTACCTTTTTTCTTAGTACCACCGAAAAGCACTATTCCATCATCGCCGGTAAGTTTACCCATTCTTTCCAATTCACGATCTTCCCTTGATTTAGGATAATTTGTTTCTTTATCTGCTTTTGAGCAGGAAGTAATGGTTAGAGCAGCTATAATTGTAGCCAAAACCGGGTACTTTTTCATAAGTTCACCAAATATTTATTTTGCTTAATTTCCTAGCATTCAAATCCGATAAAGTCAAGAATACGAGTTTTGCAATAAACTTGCTATTAGAATTAAAAAAATATAATTTTATATCTTAAATACCATATAAATTATTATTTCTATGTACCGAAAAATACTGATTGCTAATTGGAAAATGAACGGCAATTCGGAAAGCTTAAAAAGTCTTGCAGAACATTATATTAATACGTTCACCGAGGAACAAAAGGTAGAAGTTGTGCTTTGCCCTGCTCATCCTTACCTCAGCTTAGTAAATGATATAACCGGGGAGACTTCTATAGAGCTTGGTGCACAGAATATTGCCTCATTCCCAAAAGGCTCTTACACGGGCGAAGTCAGCGGTGAAATGCTTGCTGATATTGGGTGTAAGTATGTAATAATCGGGCACTCCGAACGAAGAAAGCTTTTCAATGAACAAAGTGAAGAAATAGCGCGAAAAATAGAATTAGCAGCGCAAAATAATTTAATCCCTGTGCTTTGTGTTGGGGAAGAGTTAAATAAAAGGCAGGATGGAAGTTATTTGAATTCCATTAAGGAGCAAATTGAAGACTCTCAAATTTTATCTCAAAAAAATGCGGTTATTGCTTATGAGCCGGTTTGGTCTATCGGTACGGGGGTGATACCCACTGTTGAAGAAATTGCAGAAGTTGTTGATATAATCACAACTATGTCAAAAGCAAAAGTGTTATACGGAGGCTCAGTAAGTGCCGATAATTCGCGCCTAGTATCAGGCATAGCTAATTTAGACGGGTTTCTGGTAGGTGCAGCGAGCCTAAAAGCGGAAGAGTTTTATGCAATATATAAAAGCTTATCAGGTTGAGCTTTAGACCCTTGCAATCGGAAAGCAATTGTTGGTCGGGAATTTAGTAATATCCATTGTGTTGAAATCCCAAAAATATAATAAATGGAAAACATCAATTTCCGAGCCTATTGCGCGTTTAACCCACTCGATTACTTCAGTAACATTCCCGTGTGTTTTTTGGCAATATTCAGCCATTATAAGGCATGCCCTAAATTTATAATTCTCTTCAATAGATTTTGATATTGCTTCAAAAGCGTCTTCATATTTTCCGATATCAAGGGCAGCTTTTGCCAGTAATAAATTGCTTTCATAATGACCTGGATTATAGCCGGTTATATTTTTTACAATTTTAAAAAACTTCTCATCCGTGTAATTTTTTCTTATGGAAACTAATATATCTGATGCGCTAAAACTTGGTTCTATTTGCCATACAGCCTTAATATATTTTATACTATCCTCGAATTTTTGAGCTGCAGCTTTAATTTTTGCCAATAAAATGAGGTTGGGAGTAAAGTCACTAAGGTGCTTATAGGAAGATAAAGCATATTTTAAGGCGTTTTCACTATCACGGGTTAGAAAATAGTTATTCGCAACTTTATAACAAGCAATTGATAATAGTTGTTTTCTTCTATTTTTAGCGAGTAAAGAAGATTGTCTGGAATTTTCAATAAAATCAATTAACTCTTCCCATTTATCCTCCATGATAAATGCATGAATATATGTGCTTAGTAGCCATTCGCTTTTATGAATCTTGTTAAGTTCATTGCAGTAAGTTATCACTTCATTCCAATTATTTTCCTGTTGAGCAACTGAAATTAACCCTTCTATGCCTGCGATTTTTGTTGCATCATTTTTAGATAAATTTAAAAAAGCCAACTTAATTTCACCCAGCTCCTCTTTTAACAAAGCTACTTCCGAGGCTAATAAGTTGGTTAAATTTTCAGGTAAATGTGTTCTTAGTCGGTTTAATGCTTTATTTGCTTTCGGATGATTATGATTATATATCGCAACCAGTAACTCCTCAAGTTTTAAAGGAATATTAACCTTATAAAAGGAAGTAATTAAATTTTTAAAATTATAAGGCAAGCCAAGTATGACAAAGAATATACGTATTAATAACAGCATTGCCATAAAAAAGAACAACAGAAACAATACTGATAAAGCAAAAGAAGTTTCTACATGGTAACCAAAGGCATCAAAACTGATGTTGCCGCTGTTTTGATACAACCATAAAAACCCGAAAGTAAGACAGGCTATAAAGATTAATAATGTAATAATTCTAATCATTTTCCAGTATACTCAATGTAAATTCATTTAAAAGTTTTTCTAAGCCAATTCTAGTATGCAGCAAATTTTGTAAGTATTCCAATCCTTTATTCTGATTAGAAACAGTTTTTAAAATATTATAAGCTGAAGCTATATTGCCCATCTCTACTGCTTTTTTGGCTTGCACCAGTTTATCTTTCCTTATCTTTTCCTGTTTATAATCCTTGCTGCTTGTAACCACTACCAATTTATTAAAATATTGTTTTGCTCTAGCATAGTAGCCTTCAGGCTGGGTTATTTCCGTACTATTATTTTCTATATTTTCAATTATTTTAATTAAATTGGAATTTGACTTAAGAGAAGGATAATCAAGTTTAATAAAATTATTCATTTTATCTTTTAAAAAGGAATCATGATAATCTGCAATCTTCTCTAAATCCGTAAGTACATTGTGTGAGTCTTTTAGCTTTTGCCTTAGCAGATAGATCCGCTTGATTAATTCGAACTTATTAGCCTTATTAACTATTTCCTCACTACTGGTTTTAGGAACATTTTTAAAAACTTTTAAGGTTTCGGCCAGCAAGTGTTTTTGTGCTTTTATTTCTTCTAGATTTGATAAGCTGTATTGTGTGGTATCCTGAACTAATAATATAGAATTACGAATTTGATCTAATTCTTTTTTTAGAAAAAAAAGACCTAAATATATGCTTAGGATTAGCATTCCTAACAATGCTATAAGTATGGGTGTCTTTTTTATTTTTTTGCTAACAATAGCTTCTTTTATTTCTTCATTCATAAAAAAACCTCTCCGAATATCTGGTAGAATAGACGAAGAGGTATAAAATTAATATTATTTTTTTTATAGTATTATTACAAAGTTAGCGAGTTACTTTGAATCTGCGGTTTGGGTAACTTTATTAGGCTGCTCTGCTTTAGCTTTAGCTTTAGCTTCGTTAATTTTTGCAACTAAGCTTTCGTAGCCTAACTCATTCATAAGCTCTCCGGCTATAATGAATGTAGGAGTTCCGCCTATGCCGACTGTTCTGGCAAGATTCTGATTAGCTTGGATAATTTCATTTATCCTATTATCAGTTAAAGCCTTTTTAAGATTAGGAATATTAACTCCGACTTTACCCGCTAAGCTAAGTAAAGCTTCTTCGTCTTTCTTACCTTTGTCGGTTAGTGCCGCTAAGTGGAATGCTAAATATTTGTCCTTATCAACTATATTTACAGCCAAAGCATATCTAGCCGCAAGTACTGAGCTTTCGCCTAAAATCGGTAATTCCTTAAACACATATTCTATATCAGGATTATGTTCAATAATTTTAGACTTGATATTTGCCGTGTGTTTGCAATAACCACAATTATAGTCAAAAAATTCAATTACCTTAACTTTAGCATTCTTCATTCCCACTCTCGGATCATCCGAATTATTTTCAAGTTCCGCTAAGTGAGTTTTTATTTTTTTACCTGATTCAGCAATTGCCTCTTGCATTTTTTTCATTTGATAATTTTCTAATGATTTAATAATCGCTTCAGGGTTATCTTTAATCACTCTTATTATAGTTTCTTCAAGAGCATTTTCATTTTCTCTAAGTTTCTCAGTATTAAGTTTTTCCGCAGAAGGAGATTTAGAATAATTAAAATAAGCAAAACCCAGGAAAGCAAAGAACCCTAAGAGGAAAACATAGGTGGATAAAATTCTATAATTCATATTGATGACCGTATTTTATAATTTACTGCAACTTATCTTTTAAAAGTTTTATGAGAATAAGCAAGTGATTTTCTATTTTTTATTGCTGTTTTAGCTTCTTCCAGTGCGCTCATATAAAATGGGTCTTTGATGTGATCGGATTTACTGCTTACACTATTAATAAATTTTTTAGCAGTTTTAGTATCTCCGATAATTGCAAATGCACGAGCGAGAGCTATATATGAATAGTCAGTCATATTTTCCTTACCCAAAACAACTCCTAAACTGTGCCAAGCACTAAAATTTGATCTGTCGACATCAATTGCAGAGCGTAAAAGTTCTCCGGCTTTTTTAAGGTCGGAATCGGCGGTAATTAATGCGGAAGCTAACTCGATTTTAAATATAGTAGATGTACTTTTAAGTTTTAATGCTTTTTCATAATAAGTAATAGACTCGTTAACCTTGCCGTTTTCATACAGAAATTGGGCTTTAAGTTCAATAAAGTAAGGATTATTCTGCTCTAATAAAAGCAGCTTATCTATGAGCTCGAGTGCGGTTTTTAATTTCCCGATTTTATAATAAGCAATCGAATGTGCATATAGGTCAGGTTTATCAGTGCCCCCATACTTTTTAAAAACTTCCTTAAAGGGAGAAGTAAAAGCAAATATCTTAGCTACAACCATTTTATACCTATGGTTTAAGCTTGCAGGGAGAGCCCCTGAAGATAGGTTGGTATTTTGCTTAATATAATTAATTCTTTCTCTGGAGACCGGGTGGGTAAGAAGATAAGGATTTGATCCCTTATAAAAAATTCTTTCATTACTATTTAAGTGGCGAAGGAGCTTAGATAAGCCATCAGGAGACAACTTAATCTTCTCTAAGTATTTAATTGCAGCAGCATCTGCTTGTGATTCCTGTATTCTTGAGTGCTTTAAAAAATCCATTTCAGCAGCATGTTTCCCACCCAATGCTACTGCACCGAAGGTTTCAAAATTTCCGCTTAATAACCCTGCGGCAGCTCCTAAAATAGTACTTGCAATCATTTTATTCTTCAAAGATTCCATCTTTTCGCGAGTTAACGAAATATGTCCTAAAGCAATATGAGCACACTCATGGGCGATTACTCCCGCGAGCACATCCGGGTTATCCGAAAAAGTAATCAGGTCGGTAAAGATAAAAATATTAGTATTATCCATTACAAATGCATTAATACTTTTATCGCCGACTATTTTGATTTTTAAATCTCTACCGGGTAAACCTGCTGCTGTGAAGATCGGTCGCGCAATTTCAGTTATTACTTCTTCTGCCTCTTCATCAATTATTATTTGCATGCCGTGTGCAGTGTTGCATATCAGAAATGCTGCAATAAAAATAATGATTTTTGAAATATGCATTTTCTACTTAGTAGGTTTTGAAGTAGTTTAACTTGAAAATTCTTAGAAATAAAAGAAAAAAGTATTAACAAAATATTATTCCCACCTATACTCATACTTATAAACATATTATATTGTAAGGATTTAAATGCGCATTGGGAGTTTCAATCTGCCATTTGATAAGGAAGGAATCTTAAACGGACTTTCCGGTTCAAAGCGCAATTTAGATATCTTTTTTGCAGTAGGTGTTCTTTGTATAGTCGGGGTGCTTATCTTTCCGATTCCTCCAATGGTAGTTGATTTTCTTTTAAGTATTTCGATCACACTTTCAGTTTTGATATTAATGACATCGCTTTTTATTGATAGGCCTCTGGATTTTAGTTCGTTTCCTACCGTTTTATTAGTTGTAACCATGCTAAGGCTTTCTCTAAGTATTGCAACCACCAGGCTAATATTAAGTAAAGGTCATACGGGTACCAGTGCGGCAGGGCACGTAGTTGAGGCATTCGGTTACTTTGTTATGCAAGGCTCGGTTATAATCGGAGTTATCGTTTTTGCTATTCTTACTATTATAAATTTTATCGTTATTACTAAAGGTTCGGGCAGGATTGCAGAGGTGGCGGCAAGATTTAGCTTAGATGCAATGCCGGGCAAACAGATGGCTATAGATGCCGATCTTTCAGCCGGATTAATCAGTGAAGAAATAGCACGAACTCGCAGAAAGCATTTAGAAGATGAAAATACTTTCTTCGGAGCTATGGATGGTGCTAATAAATTTGTTCGCGGTGATGCTATCGCTGCACTGCTTATCATATTTATCAACTTTGTTGCCGGTATTATAATCGGTACCGTGCAAATGGACATGAGTTTTGAAAAAGCGCTTACCACATATACCATACTTACTATCGGTGACGGATTGGTTACTCAGATACCGGCATTAATAGTATCTACAGGGGCAGGTTTATTGGTAACAAAATCAGGTTCTACCGGCTCCGCTGAAAAGGCAATATTTGAGCAGTTGGGAAGTTATCCGAAAGCTTTAGGAGTTAGTTCGGGGTTAATTGCATTTATGGCGATGATGCCTGGGATTCCTGCTGTTCCTTTTCTATTTGTAGCCGGTATAACTTCAGGCCTTGCATATTATTTAAATAAGGCTAAAGCTAAGGTTAAAGCGGATGAAGAGAAAGCAGATGGTAAAGCTCAAGGTGATGAAAGTGTTGACGGAACCGCTCCTGAGGATGCTTTAAGTGATACTTTACAAATTGATACTATAAAACTGGAATTAGGTTATGAGTTATTATCTTTAATTAATTATCAAAAAGGCCATAAATTAACTGATCAGATAAAAGCCTTAAGAAAGCAGATTGCCAGAGATATGGGGTTCATTATACCTTCAATTAGAATACAGGATAATCTTGAGCTAGACCCGACTACCTATTGTATTAAGATTAAAGATATAGAGTGCGGCAGGTCGAATGTCAGGCCGGAAATGCTGTTAGTAATGGAGCCGAAAGGAAAAGCTATTGAGCTTCCGGGAGAAGTCACGACTGAACCTGCGTTCGGGTTAGCTGCTAAGTGGATACTTGAAGATCAAAGAGAAGAAGCACTATTTAAAGAGTATACGGTAGTTGACCCGCCGACGGTTATTATCACTCATTTAACGGAAATTATTAAGGAAAATATAACTGAGTTACTTACCTATAGCCAAACCCAAAAGCTAATCGATGGATTATCCCCCGAACATAAGAAATTAGCTTCGGAGATCATTCCTTCACAAATTTCTACCACAGTTTTACAGAGGATTTTACAGCAGCTTTTATCCGAAGGGGTATCAATTAGAGATTTATCCACTATTCTTGAAGCTGTTTCCGAGATTTCAGTGAACACCAACAATGCATCAAAAATTGCGGAACATGTGAGAACCAGGCTTTCTAAGCAAATCTGCCATACTAATACTAATGAAAAAGGATATATACCGATAGTTATATTATCACCTCAATGGGAACAGGCATTTGCAGATGCAATTACCGGAGATAATGATGAAAAGCAACTTATAATGGCGCCGAGTAAATTGCAGGAATTTGTTGCTTCCATTAATAAAGTTTTAGAGAGACATGCGCTTGAAGGGGAGTTTCCCGTAATTTTAACTTCCTCAAATCTTAGACCTTTTATTAGAGCTATTGTTGAGAGATTAAGGGCAAATATAGTAGTGTTATCGCAAAGCGAAATTCACCCTAAAGCTAAAATTAAAACAATAGGTCAAATTTAATTAAATAATGGAAACACTTTATTCTGTTTTGCTACCGCTAAGGTTCGATAAGCCTTTTACCTATAAATATACGGGTGAAGATGACTTATCGCACGGGCAGCTAGTTAAAGTTTCTTTCAGAAGCACCGAGATAATTGGTGTTATTATAGGTAAGACCAATGAAAGCCATGGTAAACTTAAGGAAATCAGTAAAGTTTATAGGGGGCTGAAATTTGAAGAAAGCCTTATAAAATTTATTGGCCGGGTAGCGGATTATAACATGGTACCCAGAGGGTTAATACTTAAAATGGTACTTGGGGGCAATAAGCATTTTGATAAAGAAGTTAAGTTTGAAATAGAAGCGCATAAAACCATATCAAACTTGGTGAGCTTAAGAGAGGAACAACAAAGTGCTTTAGAGCTTATTCAAGAAAAGTTGTCACAAAATCAATATAGCTCTATTTTACTTGAAGGTATAACCGGTTCCGGTAAAACGGAAGTTTACTTAAAAGCTGTGGAAGAATTAATTAATCAAGGTAAACAGACGCTAGTGCTATTGCCTGAAATTGTTTTAACCACTCAACTTATGCAAAGATTTGAAGAAAGGTTAGGTTTTAAGCCGGTTCAGTGGCATTCAAGCATTTCTCCTAAGGAAAAAAAAATATATTGGGAGGCGGTTTTCAGCGGTAAAGCAAAATTTATAGTCGGGGCAAGGAGCGCGTTATTCCTGCCGTATAGGAATTTAAAGCTGATTGTAATCGATGAAGAGCATGATCAATCATACAAGCAGGAAGAAGGAGTAATCTATAATGCTCGAGATATGGCGATTTTAAGGGCAAGTTTGGAAAAAGTACCTATTATTCTCTCTTCAGCTACTCCTTCTTTAGAAAGTATATATAACGTTAAGCAAAACAAGTCTGAAAAAGTTTATCTTTCTTCTCGTCACGGAACAGCAACATTACCGGAAATTAAAATAGTTGATTTGAATAAAGAGCAGCTTAATAAAGGAGAATGGATTTCTCCCACCTTAAAAAGCCATCTTGAAGAAATCCTGGCTTCAAAGCAACAATCTTTATTATTCCTTAATCGTAGAGGGTATGCTCCGATTACCTACTGTAGTAACTGCAAAACTAAAGTAGAATGCCCGGATTGTAATTTTTGGATGGTAGAACATAAGAAAAAAGGTGTTTTACAATGTCATTATTGTGGGTATTCAATTGAGAAAGTGCAAAAATGTACAACATGCGGCAGTACCGAAAAAGTTTTTGCCTTAGGCCCGGGGGTAGAAAGAATAGAAGAAGAAATCAAAAAACTTTTGCCTGATGCCAGAACTGTCTTATTTACCAGCGATACCATCGAAAACCATAAAGAAGCTGAAAAGATAATTGATGCAATTATGAATAATGAAGTTGATATTGTAATCGGTACCCAAATGGCGGCAAAAGGGTTGCATTTCCCTAAGCTTAACTTAGTCGGGATAATAGAAGCTGATAAAAACTTAGTCGGCGGAGACATAAGAACACTAGAGCGGACCTATCAGTTACTGCATCAAGTTTCAGGCAGGGCAGGGAGAGAAGCTGAGAAAGGAGTGGTAATCATTCAAACTTATGAACCGGAAAGCGCATTGCTAAAAAACTTAAGCAACGGAAATAGTGAGAAGTTCTATGAAGCGGAGTTAAATGATAGAATGGAAGCTGATATGCCCCCCTATTCAAAACTTGCAATTATAACTTTACAATCTATAAGTGAACAAGCTTGTTTGGATACCGCAGATCAAATCGCTGCTCATATTCCTGAAACCGGCAATATTACTGTTCTAGGCCCCTCACCTGCTCCGATCTTTATGTTAAGAAAAAGATATCGTTATAGATTCATTATTAAGAGTGCAAAGAATATAAATATGCAAAAGATTATTGCTCATTGGCTTTCTAAAATTAACCTCTCTCCAAGAGTTAAGCTTAAGATAGATATTGACCCTTATAGTTTTTTATAAGAAGTATTGTCAAAGCTTGCTAATTTCAAAAGTTCCTTTGGTATCTTTTATAGTATAACCTTTGCTCTCAATTTCTCCTCTTAAAGAGTCAGCTAATTGCCAATTTTTTTCCGCCTTAGCTTGCATGCGATTGTTTGCAAGTTTTATAATTTCAGCAGGTATAGTTTCAATATCTTTTAAAAGATTTAAACCTAAAAATTCGGCATTTCTATAAAGATGAAGCGCCATAGTTTCATTGCCTTTGAAAAACTGATCAGCATAACCATGAAGTCTGGCAAGAGCAGCAGGAGTATTTAAATCATCTTTTAAATCTTCTATTACTTCAAGGTTAGCTGTAGAAGCTAAGTCTTCTTTATTAAATTTACTTAATACGTTTCTGAATCTCTCAATAGCCTTTTTCGCATCGTCAATTGCTTTTTGGGTAAAATCTTGAGGCTTGCGATAATGAGTCGTGAGGTAAAAATACCTTAGCACAGTGCCCTCAATTCCTTCACTTAAGGCTTCTCTCACGGTTTTAAAGTTATTTAGGCTTTTGCTCATCTTCTCGCCGTCAACAGTTAAAAAACCGTTGTGTACCCAGTAACGGGCAAATTCGGCGGAATTATTAGCGCATACGCTTTGAGCAATTTCATTTTCATGATGAGGAAAAGTTAAATCTATTCCTCCGCCATGGATATCAAAAGTATTGCCGAGGTGCTTTTTACTCATTGCAGAGCATTCAATATGCCAACCCGGTCTACCCCTGCCCCATGGGCTTTCGAAGCTGGCATGGTATTCATTTTCTTTTGCGGGCTTCCATAAAACAAAATCAGCCGGGTGCTTTTTGAAAGGTGCAACCTCTACTCTTGCTCCTGCAATCATTTCTTCAACACTTCTTCTTGAAAGTTTGCCATATCCCTCAAAAGACTCAATGTTAAAAAGAACATGCCCTTCTACCGGATAAGCAAACCCTTGCTTGATTAGGCTCTCGATCATTTCAATCATCTCTTGGATATGTGCGGTTGCTCTCGGCTCAATTGTCGGAGGAAGGCAAGAAATGGCCGCTATATCTTCATGATAATAATCGGTAATACGAGTGGTTAGGGAGCTAATATCTTCTTTATTGAGTTCGGAAGCTGTAATGATTTTATCGTCGACGTCAGTAATATTACGAACAAAGGTAACCTTAGGATACACTTTTTTCAGTAACCGATATAAAGTATCAAACACCACAGCAGAGCGCGCATTACCAAGATGAGGACGATCATAAACGGTAGGGCCACAAACATACATCTTAATATGAAGCGGATCTATGGGAATAAATTCTTCTTTAGCTTTGGTAAGTGTATTAGTTAAAAATATGGACATATTTTTTTATATTACCCGATTTGGATTTAAGAATTATTTTAAATCAATAAAAGCTTGGTTTCTAAGTTTTAAAAGATAAGCCTTAACTCGGTTATCGAGCTTCCTTTGTTTCAAAGATTCTCTTAATTCCTCATCTTTAGCCAAATTTGAAGGGGGTAAATCTTCTTTTTGCTGCGGAGCAACCTTTCTATCAAGTACTTTTATTATATATACGCTATCATTCATAATAATGGGCTCAGAAATTTCACCCGGCTTAAGATTAATTACTGCTTCAACGAATTCATTAGATAGCTGTTTGATATAAAACCAACCTATCTCTCCTGATTTAGCAGCACTGGAGCTTTGAGAAAAGTTTTTGGCAAGTTTGGCAAAGTCAGCGCCGTTTTTAATTTGGTCAGCTAATTGTTCTATTAAATCTTTAGCTTCCTCAATATTATTAGTGCCGGTAAAGATTGCTATTTCTGCAAGTCTTACTTTATCTTCATCTCGAGTTGTAGAGTGAGTTCTTTGTAATAGAGGGGAATCTTTGATATCCTGCTCGGTTACTACTACAAACGGTTCAATTTGAGTTTTAATAAGTTTTGACCAAAGTAATTGATGCTTTATTTGATTTTCCAGTTCATCTTGAGAAATTCCCGAGTTTTTTAAAAATGCATCAAGTTGGCTAATCTTTAAATTATTATTAGCTGCAATAGTATGAAAAGCACGTTTAATATCTATTTCATCAACTATGATATTTAGTTTTTTGCTTCCTGTTCAAAAAGCTTTTCATCTATTAGCATCTGTAAAACTTGGAATTTTAAAGCTTCTAAAGCTTTCGGGTTGTGAGGCAGATTATTGGATTTTACAACCAATTCTATTCTGCGATTTAGATCTAGGTCGGTTATCGGCATATGGTTTACGACTGCAACAACTGCTTGTTCAGCAGCATATGAGAGTTGGTAAAAGATAATAAATATAAATAACAATATTTTTTTCATTCTACTCCTTTTCCTCTAATTAAAATCCGGGAATCTTAACATTTAAAGCATATGTCGTGCTTGGTTTTAAATCATTAAGCTTTGTATGGTCTCTTTCTACAACAAAAAATGTCTGTAAGCAATCTCCGAGATAGTTAAGATTCACCCCTTCGGAAATTTTCTTACTTGCTCCGGGGATTTTACCGCCTAATTTTCTCTTTACATGCCCCCCTAGCCACCAATCATTATAAATATTATATGAAGCTGTGCTTGTTACATCTTTGCGATAAATTTTATTAAGTTGGTTATTATAAGTAAATATTTTTTTACCGACTTCCATATAATTTATCGACATATTCCATTCAGGTAAATTTAAAGAAGTATATACTTCATTACGCATTACGGACAAATCTTTGTTATCTAATCTTAATTTATGCACAAGGTATACTTCTTTGATGGGCTGTAAATATACTTTACTTACATAATCGGATCTCTTTTCTGTAAGGCCGGAAGCTTTACCGTAATTTTCATGCTTTTTAAAATTAAAAACTTCTCCGACGGTAAAACCGAGGTTTTCAATATATTTGCTTTTTAAATTACCTCTTAAGCCGTAATTTAAGCGAGATCCTGTTTCTAATTGGTCATGCCCTAAATACCTGTTGCTACTTATTAAATTTAAGGCAGAAATTTCAAAAAACTGGCTATCCTCATTAGGAATTATATGTGACGGTTTATGATCGCGGGCAATTATCAGATTTGCAATCGGTTCAAGAGTTATTGTTCCGAAATTAGTATAATTTACAAGAGGTAATCTCCATTCGATATCAAATTGCGGATAAGCCATCGTGGTGTTACCTACCGGTTTATCGCCGGTAACTTTTTTAGAGTTATTACTTTGGTGTACCTGATAATAATCACCTCTAATACTTCCACCTATTTGTAATAACTGCCCATAGGGTAAAACAAAAGGGACTTTGTATCCGACAGTAGAAGATAACCTTTGGTATTTTAAACCGGTATTTCTATGCAAATTCAAAGCATCAATATCAAAATAAATTTTTGAGTTATTATACTCTAAGTCTTTATCAAAATAACCTCTCAACCAAGGAACAACTCTAGGAGCTGTTTTCCAATCTGCGTCGGTATAAGCCGTATTTAAATTTTGGAAGTATAGAGTATCTAAAAATAAATAATTATTATCCCAGAAATTCCTAACAAATCCATTGGTAGTTAAGATATCTTCCTGGCTGATTTTATATTTTTTAAGATATGTTTTACTCTTATCATATACTCTCATTAGATTAAGACCGATATAACTATCAAACATAGTATTTTCTAAAGTAAAGAGGGATTCGAAGTTAATATGGCCTCTCACTTGTTTACTGTTTTCAACCACTGTACCATCTTTTAGAACTTTCTTAGTATCAATCATGCTACCTTCTAATAGGTATTCACCATGATCGGTTAAGTGCCTAAAGTTTCCTTCCAGTAACGGTTGATCTTTTGTAAACAGCCTGACTGATGTAGTTGCATCCATGTTAGGGGCTATGTTCCAGTAATAAGGAGTTCTTATGCTGTAACCGAAGTCATTTGTCCAAGTGAAATTCGGTGATAAGAACCCACTCTTACGCTTGGCTCCCGGAGTAGGAGTGACAATATAAGGCGTATATGCAATCGGAGTTCCAAAGGCTTCTAATCTTGCGTGTTTATAAGTGATAGATTCCTTATCCCGGTCAATTAAGGCTTCTTTTGCCCTAATTTGCCATAAGGGTATATTGGGAAACACATTGTTTTCACATATCCGACAGGTTGAGAAGACTACGTTGCCCATTTGCATCTTAGTTTTACTGAAGATCTCTACTTCTGATGCAGATATTAAACCGTTCTCAGTAAGTCTTCCTTTAAAATTTAAGGCTCTTCCTTTATATAAAAACCTATCCAGATTTAAAATGTCGGCAAAATAAACGCTGCCGTCCTCTTTAAGAATGGCAATATTTCCTTTAGCGTAATATTTATCTTCAGCCTTATGGTAATGCATTTCTTCAGCTGTTAAGACTTCATTGCCTTGCACAACTATAACATCTCCCTTAAAAATAATTACCTCATCGGCATCATTGTAAAAAAGATCATTATATTCTATATATACCGGTTTATTTTGGGAGTTTACGTAAGTATTTCCATAACTTGTTTTATAGGCAAAGAGTATTAAACCGATAAAAAATAATATTAAACGCTGCATTGTTAATTTCAAATAAAGTAAGTATTGTTATATTTAGCAAAAAATTATAATTTTAACAACTAATTAACTTTGTTAATCCTTTGTTAGAAAATCGTGAATAATTTATCGGTAATGTGTTCGGATTATTGTTAGCCTAAGCATTAACCAATTTGCTGTAAGCTTCCATTAAAATTTTAAGTTTGTGGTTTTTTATATCAAAACCATAGGTGGCTTTAGTTGCTGCAATTTGCCCGATCGGCATTATTTCAATAGCCGTGCCTGTAAAAAATGCTGCCTCAGCTTCATTTAAATCTTCAATTTTTATGTATTTCTCTATTACCTCCATACCATTAGTCTTAGCAATTTCAATTACGGTTTGCCTGGTAATTCCGTTTAGAAAACAATCCGGAATCGGGGTTAAAAGTTTATTACCTGAAATAATGAAAAAATTTGAAGTAGTTGCTTCAGTAATATTTTGGTTTATATCAAGCATGAGGGCATCATCAAATCCTTTTGCGGTAGCTTCATTTTTTACCATGGTTGCAATCATATATATTCCCGATGCTTTGCTTTTAAAAGGCGTACAAGCGGCCGGAGGCTTTATCCAATTGCTTATTACAACTCTTGCTCCTCTTTCTCGTATAGTTGTTCTGGATTGTTCAAAAGTTTCCCATCCCGCAATTGCAGTATGCACTTTACAGTTATTTCCTGAAATTAGCATAGTTTCACTGCCGAGCCATGCGACTGGTCTTAAATACCCGTCTTTAATATTTTGTTTTTTGATCACGTTAATTGCAGCGAGCTCAAGCTCTTCCAGGGTAAACGGTAGATTATACCCGACAAGTTTCGCCGAGTTGATTAATCTTTGTTGATGCTCCCTTAGTTTGAAGGGTTTATAATTATAAATTCTAATACCTTCAAAAACGGTACAGCCGTAATGCAATCCATGAGTAAGAATGTGAATTTTAGCATCTTTCCACTCGACAAAATTGCCGTCAAACCAAATAAAACCTTCCCTTTGATCAAATGGAATAAGAGACATAAAAAACTCCTGTTAATTTATAAGAAGGAAGATATATTAGTTGCAAACTCAAAGCAATAATCTATGGATAAAATTTCAAATATACTGCCTTCAATTAGTGAAATAATTAAAAGGTATAAATTAATACCAAACAAAAAGCTTGGGCAAAATTTTATCCTTGATACTGATATCACTGATAGAATAGTTTTATCGGCCGGAAATTTAAAAGGGGTTAATGTACTTGAAATAGGTTCAGGAGCAGGTACTTTAACCAGATCATTATTAGCAAGTAATGCTGAAAAAGTTGTTGCCGTTGAAATGGATGTAAACTGTATTAAAGCTTTAGAAACTCTAATTACTGCAAATGTTGAGCGTTTAAAGGTAGTGCAAGGAGATGCTCTCAAAATTAAGGAAGAGGAGGTAATTGACTATCCTGCTAAGGTGATTGCCAACCTTCCGTATAATATCGGTACCGAGTTAGTATTAAAGTGGATTACAAAAACAAATTTATTTGAGTCTATCACGGTAATGTTGCAGAAGGAAGTAGTAGAAAGAATGTCGGCAATGCCTTCAACTACACATTACGGGAGGCTCTCAATTATATGCCAATTGTTATGCGAAGTTGAGAAAAAATTTGATGTTGAAGCGCATCATTTTTATCCTCCTCCCAAAGTGACTTCAAGTATAGTAACTATAACCCCGAGAAAAGAACCTCTTTATAATGCAAATATTAGTAAAGTGGAGAAAATGACCCAAATCTTATTTGGTCAACGTAGGAAAATGGTCAGATCTATATTAAAAAATAAAGTTCAGAATCTGGAATCAGTGCTTGAGGAGTTAAACATTAATCCGCTTGCAAGGCCGGAGAATCTTACACTTAAAAATTTTTGTGATCTGGGGGATAAAATTATTTCCCTATAAGCTACATTATGAGCTCTTCAACTTGCCTTCTGGCTAGATGTAATTTATTGGGATTTTTTACTGCTATAAAAATTGTATCATCTCCGGCTATAGTGCCTGCTATTTCTGATACCAGTTGGGATTTAGCTTCGATTTCATTATCAATTATAATAGCTATTGAATTGGCAACGCCCGGAATAGTCTTGATTATAAGAAGATTGGGCTCCGAAATATTGATATATTTAATAACTGGCCTAGAGAAAAAGGTTTTTTTCTCTTTTACTTTGTAAATGCTGTTCTCTTTTTCAATATTCAGCTTCTTTAGTTTTCTAGATAGTGTAGATTGCTCTACGTGTTCTTGCGACAACTCCTCTATCTTAAGCATTAAAGCTTCCTGGCTCGAAATTTTCTCATTTTTTATAATTTCTAAAATCAGCTTTTCAATCATGGGTTATGAAGTTATATGTTGCATATGTATGCATAATAGGTTAGCATAGTATGCAAAGAAAAGTCGAGAACAAAAATGAAAAAGAAGCTTATAATATTAGTTCTAGGCCTACTATCAATTACGCTTATAATGTGCTTAAATCCATTTGCCGAGCATGATAATGTAGATAGGGATATAAAAAAGACTTTAGTTATGGGGGTATCTTTAGACTATCCGCCTTTCGAGTTTATGCATTTAGGTAAGCCGCAGGGGTTTGATATTGATTTAGCATATATGCTTGCAAATGAGCTTGATTTCAAGCTTGAGATTAAAGACATGGATTTCGGTTCCTTAATTCCTGCGTTAAATAGCAAGCAAATAGATTTTATTATTTCAGCTATGTCGCCTTCTCCCGAGCGTGCTAAAAACGTAGATTTCACTAAATTATATTACCAGGCTAAAATAGAGATCTTAACTCTTGACTCGAAAGATATAGAAGCAATATCCCGATTTGAAAATAAAAAAATCGGAGTGCAGATGGGTTCAACTATGGAAGCTTACTTAAAGAAAAAGCAAGCGGAAATACCCTCGTTGGAAATTTTATCTATTGCCAGAGTCCCTGCATTAATTGAGGAATTGAAAATCGGAAGGATAGACGGGGTTTTATTAGATGCGGAAATCGCAAGAAAAATAATTTCTAGAAACCCGAATTTAAAATCCGGAGTTATTGAAGATTTTATAGGCGGTAATGCAGTTGTCTTACCCCTTAAATCAGAACTCACCGAAGCTTTTAACTATGCTTTGGATAATCTTGAAAAAGAAGGCAAGTTAAGAAGCTTAGAACAAAAATGGATTGTTGAAAGTAAAGAGTAAAAATTTATGGTTAATTATGATTTTCAGTGGG
Source organism: endosymbiont of Acanthamoeba sp. UWC8 (assembly GCF_000730245.1). Classification (NCBI taxonomy): domain Bacteria; kingdom Pseudomonadati; phylum Pseudomonadota; class Alphaproteobacteria; order Holosporales; family Holosporaceae; species endosymbiont of Acanthamoeba sp. UWC8. The sequence continues at coordinate 1,484,222 of NZ_CP004403.1, forward strand.
TGTTATATATTGTTGAAGGAATAACTATTACTTTACAGTATTCCCTTACCTCGGTGTTTATCGGGTTTTTCCTTGGAATTATATTCGCATTTATTATTTTAAGTGAAAATAAAGTACTCTCCTTCCCTGTGAAGCTTTATGTTTCAATAATAAGAGGTACCCCCCTTCTACTGCAATTAAGCATTGTCTATTTTGCCGTGCCTGCCCTTACTGGGTATAAGATATCGGCGTTTGCTTCCGGAGTTATTGCCTTTTCTATTAACTCAAGTGCTTATATATGCGATATAATCAGAGCCGGGGTTCAAGCCATCGACAAGGGGCAATTTGAGGCAGCTAGGGTTTTAAATATACCTTATTTCTTTATGATGAAAGATATAATTTTACCTCAGGCATTAAAAAATATATTACCTGCACTTATTAACGAAGTAGCTGGTATGATTAAAGAATCCTCAATTATTGCGATAATCGGGGAGGCAGATTTGATGAGAAGGGCGCAAGTAGTTGCTGCTGAGCAGTATACTTATTTTGCTCCGCTTGTTGTCGCCGGGATCTGTTACTATATACTGGTAATTACTTTAACTTATTTTGCTAAAATTTTAGAGACGAGATTACATGCTAAGTATAAATAATTTAACTAAATATTTTGGTGACCACAAAGTATTAGACGGGATAAACTTTAAAGTTAGCAGAGGAGAAGTTATTTCTATCATCGGCTCATCGGGAAGCGGTAAATCAACAATTTTAAGATGTATAGCAGGCCTGGAGGATTATACCCAAGGTGAAATCAAAGTGGGTGCGAATAGTAAAAAACATAACATAGGTATGGTATTTCAAAACTTTTGCCTTTTTCCTAATATGACCGTGTTACAAAATTTGACCTATGCACCGGTTAAAATTTTGAAGAAGAGTAAGCAGGAAGCAGAGGATAAAGCAATAGAGCTACTTAAAAAAGTCGGGCTGGAAACTTCAGTGGATAAATATCCTTCTGCCCTCTCGGGCGGCCAAAAACAAAGGGCGGCAATTGCAAGAACATTATGTATGGAGCCGGAAATCCTGCTTTTCGATGAGCCGACTTCAGCACTTGATCCCGAAAACGTTAAGGAAGTTTTAGAAACCATAAAACAACTCGCGCACACTAATATTACGCTTATTATAGTAACTCACGAGATGCTGTTCGCTAAAGAGATCTCTGATCGGGTTATATTTATCGATGGGGGAAAAATTTTAGAAGATGCTTCTACTTATGAAATATTCAATAACCCTAAAAGTGAACGCTTAAAGCTGTTTTTAAAAAATATTCTGTAGAGATAAATCTTGTCTTAGATGTAATAATAATTAATCTGAAAATGTTAGGTTTTATTAAGTATATAGAATAACTACTTAAATGAAAGCCGTGCGTATAAAATATTAAGGGGGGAATAAATATGACGAATTCGATTAGCTCAAATTTAGTTACTAACGCTGCAGGCACAACGATAGGTAAAACCTCTAAAGCTTTAGGAAAAGCTGCCGAACGGTTATATAAGGGAGAAAAGATCACAAAACCTTTCAATTATGCATTTGATCTTTCAAGCGAAGTAGATGCAAAAAAAAGTCGGAGAAGCAATTGATGAGGCGATTGCCAAAATAAAAGCTGGGAGCTCCAAAACAAATATAAAAAATTTTATTTATGACCCGGCGGCAATAGAAGTCAAGCATGGGACTGCGGTGCTTGGGATGTCTGACGGTGCATCAACATGGATTCTGGATGGCCTAACAAGAATGAGGGAACTTACCATGGAAGCTGCCATGGCAAGCTCTTCGGATGTTGAAAGAGGGTATTACAATGAGGAATTTGTGCAGCTTGTATGGGAGCAAGAATACCTTGTAAAAAAGACTGTTTCTGCAAATATAACTTTTACAGCTATACCAGGTACAAATGATGCTATAGCTGCTTTAAACATAAATGGAGTCATTTTTGATTTTGACTTTGGTGGTTCAACCGTGGTAACCGGTGCCAATATAATAATAGACGGAGATTTAACTACTACTAAAGCAAGTGCTATTGCTGACATTATTAACAATGTCGGTGCTGATTATCATTCAACAATGACTGAGCAAAATGCAGCAAGGCTATCTGATCTGGTTGCAGCTGTTAATGGTAACACTTTAACTATTAACAGCAAAAAAGAGGGTATTGCAGGTTTGTTTTTAGTAACTGCAGGCGGTGTAGCAAACTCAGCTGAATACATGGTGTCTACTTCAGCGGGAAGTGTATTATATACTGTTAATAATACTGCTGCAGGAACTATAAGCGCTTGTTGCTATCAGGGATTTAAATTAGAACAAGAACACCTTGTAAGTACTAGGGTATTCAACAATAAGGCATTACTTGAGGGCATATCTTTTAAAGACGAAAATTTAAGCGATAACACCTTTGACGGAGCGGCTCCGGTGGATAATGCCCTACATATCAATTTTGAATATTAAATTTCCTGATAATTCTAATTAGCAACCGGCTGTTATATAAAAATAATCGGTTGCTAAGTAAGTCAGCCTAAAAATTTAATCAGCAAAATATTGCTTTTATATTATGCATGTAGTATTTCCTATATTAAAGCATCTTGGTGCGCCATATTTTAAAAGAGCATGCTATGGAAACCAAAAAATCAATAATACCATATTTATTTATTGCCTTCATACTTCTTTATGTAACTCTGGATTCAATCTTTATTTATATTTCTAAAAATTCATATAATGGAATTATCACAGAAAATGCTTACCAAAAAGGGTTGGATTATAATCAAGTAATTAAGGAAAATGAAGCGCAAAAGAAACTGGGATGGATCGGTAATCTTAGATATTATTTGGTTGGCAAAAACTTAGTCGAACTTGATTTTACCCTTTTTGATAAGAAATATCGCCCGGTTAAAGGCGCTGAAGTTGAAGTGCGTATTATGAGGCCGGTAACTGATAAGTATGATACAGTTGTGAAGTTGGAGGAGATTTCCTCCGGCAGATACTCAAACAAAGTGCAGCTGCCGCTTCAGGGACAATGGGAAATAAAACTGAAAGCTTCAGTCAAAAACGATATATTCTTTTTAAATAGAAGAATTACAATCAGCGATAAGGAGCAGTGAGAATATAGTATATTTATCGCTTTATATATTAAATTAAAGTTAAGAAAATTTGTCATCGCTTTAAAATAATTGATAAAAAAATATTGCCATAAGTTCATTTTAGAATTAGCATTAAGTTATTAGGTAAAGTTTCAATATAGATTCAATCTTTATCTACTACAGAGACATTAGTCTCAATCAAAAAATCCAAGTAGGAAAAAAATTATGACAACTTCAATCAGTTCAAATTTAACTGCAAACGTTACTGGTGCAACAATAGGCAAAACCAGCAGTGCAATTGCAAAAGCCGCTAAGCAATTATCTACAGGCGAAAGAATTACTAAAGCATCGGATGATGCGGCAGGTTTATCGGTTGGTACCGGTTTAAAAATAAACATGACTGCACTTCAAACCGCTTTAAAGTCAACCGGACAAGCAAATGCAGTGCTCGGGGTGGCTGACGGTGCGGCAAGCGGGATTCTGGACGGCTTAACAAGAATGAAAGAGCTTACTATGCAAGCTGCCATGGGAAGTTCTTCACCGAATGAAAGAGGATATTACGACGAGGAATTTCAACAACTTGTAAGTGAGCAAGATCGTCTTGTGGATACCAGCACATTCAACAATAAGACATTACTTGACGGGTCTCTTTCCAGTGGTAAAGGCGTAGAATCAAATACTGCTTCCGCAAGTGAAGGTGCATCCGCTTCTGCAAATATAACTTTTACCGGAACCGTTGGTAGTGCTAACGCAGTAGCCGCTTTAAATATAAACGGTGTCGCATTTGATTTTGACTTTACCGGTGCCGCAACAGTTGTAACAGGTGCTAATATAGTAATCGACGGTACCTTAACTACTACCAAAGCAAGTACTATTGCTGACATTATTAACAACGTCGGTGCTGATTATCACTCAACAATGACTGAGCAAAATGCGGCAAGGCTATCTGATCTGGTTGCAACTGCTAACGGGAACACTTTAACTATTACCAGTAAAAAAGAAGGTGTTGCAGGTTCATTCTTAGTAACAGCAGGCGGTGTAGCAAACTCAATTCAGTATATGGCGACTACTTCAGCAGGAAGTACATCATATACTGTTCTTGATGCTACTGCAGGTACTATAAGCGGTTATTACTCGGCAGGTTCCACAACCGGGTCTCTAGGAAGAAGTTCTGTAAGTGTGCAAGGTACAATCGGTGATAATATTCTTAAGACCTTAACCCAAACTACTGCAACTTCAGGCTGGGTAACCGTAAATGCAACAGATTTAGCGAATGATGATGTTTTAAGTGTATTTGGAACAAAACTTACTTTAAAAGATAAGGTGGAAACTCCTGAATCCCAAATTTTAAGAAGTAAGACAAGCGATTTGGAAACTTTAAAAAATATTGCAACATATTTAAATAATTCCGAAGATTCTAATATTGCCAACTATATTTATGAAGCTAGATTAGATTCCGGTAACCTGGAAATTAGAGCTACTGCAAAAGGTGCGACAAGCACATTTAACGGTGCAAATTTAATAATTGATACTACAGCTGTATCGGTTAGTGCGGGAACTGCAGGTGCTGCTGACGGTATTGATGTTTCTCATATTAGTGATAATGCCTCCTTTATGGGTAAGCTAAGTGGATTTACGGCAACAAGAACCGGAGATGATGCGGTTAAGCTAAGCATAAAAGCCGGTGACTATACTTATGAAGCTGAAGTAAAAGATACCGCTCCGACTGCAGACTATATCATCAGAATGAAATCTAACGATCTAGACGGGAAAGGCGGATACTTTGATTTGCAATTAGCTGCTAACAATGGTGTTACTGTTGCTAATCAACCTGAAGCCGATAACTTCGCTAAAAGACTTAATGATGCCGTAGCTCCACTTAATTTCTACCAAAATAGAGATATCTCTACCTTTGATGCAAGTGGAACTTCAATTGAAGATACCGTAATCACTCTGACTTCAAAAAGCTTTGATGCAATTAACGTTGCGGATATTAAAGTTGTAGGTTCTACGGAAACTAATGACCAGAAGGCTCAACTCAGTATTACTTTAAGTGACGGGAGAGTATTCTCTAAGTCAGATTTAGCTGAAAGCGCGCCTAAAGGACAAAAAATTGAGCTTATCAATACCACGGATAGTAATGAAAAGATCTCTATCATTTGGGGTAAAGATATTAAGTTCATAACTGATACTGAAGTTAACACATTACAGAATGATTTACTTTCAGCATTTAAAGCGAATCAAGTTGGGATGAGCTTCCAAGTAGGAACCAAAACCGACCAGGTAATCGGCGTTGAATTAGGTGATTTAAGTACCAAAGCTTTATTTAAAGGTGAAGTTCTAGATATTTCAACTGAAGAAGGTGCAAAAAAAGCCGGAGAAGTAATTGATGCGGCGATTGACGAAGTAAAAGGAGCAAGAGCTAGTATTGGTGCGCAACAAGCAAGGTTTGACAGTGCTGCATCAAATATTGCAACTACTCTTCAAAATACCGATGCTGCAAGAGCAGTGTATCTTGATACTAACGTCGCCGAATCATCTACTAACTTCGGGCTAGCTCAAGTTAAGATGAATGCGAGCATTTCAGTATTGGCTCAAGTAAATAACTTACCGCAAAGTTTGTTAAAGCTACTTGGTTAATATTTAAAAATAGAAAGCTTGGGGAGAAATACCTCCCCGGGCTTTTTTTACAATAAATTTTAGTTCTTCTAAGTATTTAAAAAAAGGGAAAAAATGGGGTCAATGTTAAGTTTAGGAAATTTTGATACTATAGGGGGAAAAAAAGTCCTCACCGGAGGTAGTCTAGGGCTTGATGTCAAAGAAATAATCGAAGGTACAGTCTTCCCGAAAAAACTTGAGATTGAAAAAATTGAGGATTCATTATCAATAACTAATAAAAAATCTTTAGTGTTTAAAGAGCTATCCACATATGTAAAAAACCTGGAAACTTCCGCAACTTCATTAAAAAATGCAGCGGGTAACAATAAGGATGTTTTTTCTAAGAGAAACGTCTCCACAACAATGGGCAACGGTACCGCAGCGGATAACTATATTTCAATCAGCGCAAAAAACGGAGCGCCAATCGAAAATTTTAGTATTGAAGTTCAAAAAATCGCAAAAGCAAAAATGCAGCAAAGCTGGTCATTTTCATCAAAGACTGACGGAGTTACCAACGATCCTTCCGCTCCCGCAAGCGGAAAGTTTAATGCAGGCATATTCCAAATTAACGGAATTGATATAACTTTGGATGTGGGTGATTCACTAAGCACAATCCAAGATAAAATTAATGCCAAAAGCTCGGCAACTAATGTTTCAGCTAAAATAATTCAGCCGGATGTAGGGCAATACCGGCTTATACTTGAATCAAGCTTAACGGGAGTGGAAAATGCATATATCCTGAATGACCCGAGCAATGTTTTAAACAACGTCTTTACGCAAGATCCGACTAATAACCCTAACTTAGATGTACAAGCCGCTCAAGATGCAGTCATGGTTTATAACGGAAATATTACTGTAACCAGGCCTTCAAATAAAATTACCGATTTTATCGACAATATAACTTTTACATTGTCGGAAGAGACTAAAGCAGGGGATATTATTAATGCTAGCATTAGCCCTGATACTAAGGCAGCTCATGATGCAATCACTCAATTTGTAGAAAATTATAATGTACTTACAATCTTTATTCAACAACAGGATTTTATTGCTGCACAAAAGCCGGATAAAGATGAAACCAATGATGAAAAAACTACCAGACTTGCAAATTTAAAAAAAGATTCTTTAGTTAAAACTATTAAATCCAATGTTAAAAATATTATTACCCAAGCAGTGGAGGGGCTTCCCGATCATAACACTCTTGCAAGTATAGGAATAACATTCGCTAAAAAAGAAGCCGCCGTTTTTCAGGAAAATAACTATACAGGTGTTTTAGTAATAGATGATAACAAGCTTAATTCTGCACTTTCAGACAATATGGAAGATGTGAAGAAATTATTCGGATTAAATTTTACTTCCGACTCGGCTAATCTATCTATGGGTGCGAAAAGGGGGACTAATATTAATGCCGATTCATTTAAGTTTGATATAGATGTTAATAGAGCTGATTTGAACGATAGAGTGCGAGTTACTTATACTTCACCGACCGATTCATCACCTGTTACAATTAATGCTTCCCTAACTTTGAAAAATCCTGACGATGTCACACAAGGATATAATATACAAGGAATTGCAGGAACAATTCTAGAAAACTTTGATTTTTCCTATACGGGTAACGGTGTAGAGATAATCAATAGTTCCATAACTCAAGGGTTCGGCGATAAAATCAGTAATTACATAAGCGAGCTTAATAAAGAAGAAGCTTTTACCAAAGCTCAAAAAACATTAACCGACTCAGTAGAAAAGTATAAAAAAGAAATTGAAAAAAAGAATGAAGCTATGGATAAAGAAAGAGAATTTTTACTGAATAAATACGGTAAGCTCGAAGCTTTATTCAGGGAGTTGAATTCTACGTTAGAATTTTTAGAAGCACAGCAGCAATATTCGACTAAATAATAATACCGATTAGGGAGCTAATATGATTTCAGGAATTAATTTATTTGCAATCAATGAAGATAAATCTGAAACAAAATATGCAAATCCCTTATATACTAATAAACTAAATAACTACGGTAGTAACAATTTATATAATCCGATAAATGCATTTAGCATATATATTAGAGCTTTTGAATATGTCGGTAATACATGCAAATTCGCCGTAAACGAGCTGAAGGAAATAAAGAAGATTTCCGCTGATAAGATCGGTAAGCAAAAACAATCCTTGGCACAAAGAAGGCTTGAAGTATATAATAGAATTGATAAATCCTTGAAAATTATAATGGAATTCAGGAAAGTATTTTCCCTTTCGGAAGAGCATGAATTACAAGTGCATTTAAAAGATATTGATGGTAGGTTGGTCTTTATTTATGATAGTCTTGTTTTAGCAAACGCAACTTCAAAAGAAAAATACTTCGAGGAAGCAGGTATTGTTACTAATTATCTGACGCAATTTTTTATTGCTATGCAAAAAAAATATACATGATTCAGTACCCACTGCTAATTTAGAAAGTATTGAGCAAAGCAAAGTCGGAAACTTCATATCTTGAAAGCATTTTAAAACTGGATCATAGCAATAGTATTTATTATAATAAGCAAAAAAGCATTTTTTTATGAAATATCTTTTTAGCTTAGGTTCAAACCTTCTTGATAGAATTTTTTATCTGTCGCAAGCAGTAAGTAAACTTACATTTTTAAAAGAATACAAAATTTCCTCGATTTATGAGACTAAAGCCCTGTTACTTGAGGGCTATAATCCTGAATGGGATAAAGATTTTTTGAACTTATGCCTAAGTGGGTTTTCTGATTTGGATCCTTTTCATATGCTTGGAGTATGTAAACAAATTGAGGTGGATTTAGGAAGAGACTTAGCCACACCCAGGTGGTCTCCAAGGGTGATTGATATTGATATCTTACTTGCTGGTGACTATATAATAAATAATAATAAAATTAATATCCCGCATCAGGGTATGTTGGAGAGAGAATTCGTTTTAGTTCCTGCGTGCGAAATTGAAGCAAATCTAATTCACCCTATTACAAATAAGCCTTTACACTATGCTTTAAAAAAGCTACATCTTAACCAAATATCGAAGGTCAAAAAAACTAAATTAGAATTAATAAATGGCTAAGCTAGTTGGAATCCTGAACGTTACTTTAAATTCTTTCTCGGATGGCGGGAAATACGCTGTACCACAGGACGCTATAAACCGTCTTTGCACACTTTTTGAGGAAGGTGCGGATATTGTTGATATCGGAGCAGCTTCAACTACATATGGTGCAGAGCTCGTTACCCATCAGGATGAATGGAAAATACTCGAGCCGATTTTAAAATGCCTGGATAAAAAACCGATAAGTGTTGATACATATAACTATCAAACGGCCGAGAAGGCAATATCATATGGTGCCGAGATAATTAACGATGTATCTTTCGGTTTAAATGATAGTATGCTGAAGCTGGTTGCTGAAAGTAAGGTAAAATATATATTAATGTATAGTTTAGTTGTACCTGCAAATAAAAATGTCAGAGTAAATAATATAAATGAAATTGAATATGGTTTTGAAAAGAAAGTTGAAGCATGTTTAAAATACGGCATTGCGTTAGATCAGCTGATTATAGATCCGGGAATCGGCTTCAGTACTAACCCCAGACAATCTTTTGAAGTACTAAAAAATTTAGAAAGGTTTAGGAAATTCGGTACCGAGATCCTAATCGGGCATTCCCGTAAATCTTTTTTAGAGCTTATTTCGGAGTATCCTCCCCAAGAAAGGGATTTGGAAACTTTAACCGCCTCACTTTACCTAAGAACTCAAGCGGATTATCTAAGAATTCATAATGTAAATTGGCATAGAAGAGCCTTTAAAGTGGCGGAAGCATTAAATTTTTAATCCATTATTAGTGCATTTGTGCTAATGTTCTTATTAAAATAAAATAAATTGAAATAATATGAGCGAATTTTTATTAGAATTATTTTCCGAGGAAATGCCGGCTAAAATGCTGGCTGCATTTGCTGCCGCTTTAGAAAAGAATATAGTCGATAAATTAGGGCAAAAAATTGAATCAAAATCTTTTTATACTCCAAGAAGGATTTGTATACATATTAACGGATTATCAACTGAAGTAGCGGAACAGACAGAGGAAGTAAAAGGACCTAAAGAAAGTGCGCCTGAGGCGGCTTTAGACGGTTTCATGAGAAAATATAACCTTTCTGATAAATCAGAGTTGGAATTAAGGGAAGGATGTTATTTTTATAAATTAAAACGGAATCAAAGCGATTTAAAGTCAGTACTCAAAGAAACTGTTGAAGTTAGCTTAAGTCAAGCTATATGGCCAAAATCAATGAGATGGGGGGAATTATGATATCAGGTGGGTAAGACCGCTGCATTCAATAGTTTGTTTGCTTGATAATGAGGTGTTACCGGCTAAATTCGGTCATATAATTGCCTCAAATAAAACTTACGGGCATAGATTCCTTTCGGGTAAGGAAATCACAGTTAATTCGGCAAGTCTTATAGAGTATAGTAAATTACTTAAAGAAAATTTTATAATTTTAGATGCATTAAACAGAAAAGAAATTATACAACAGGAAATCCAAAAAATTATATCCGGGAAAAATCTAAGCATTATTGAGGATAATGAGCTTTTAAATGAAGTAGTAAATTTAGTTGAATATCCTGTAGTTTATTTGGGGCAGATTGATGAAAAATTTATGACCCTGCCTGAAGAAGTATTAATTACCACGCTTAGAAATAATCAGCGCTATTTAATGCTGAGGAATAGTACTTCCGGAAAATTAGCTCCATATTTCATCATAGTTTCAAATACTATCGGACAAGATCAAGGAAAGGAAATCATTCATGGTAACCAGACTGTGCTAGGTGCGAGGCTATTTGATGCCTTATTCTTTTATGAAAATGATAAAAAAATGAAGTTGGAAAAAAGAATTGAGCAGCTGAAAGCCCTAACTTTTCATAAAGAAATCGGAAGTGTTTATGATAAGATAGAAAGCGTAAAAGCTATTGCTGAAAAATTATCTAATAGGCTACAGGCTGATACTGCAAAAGTTATAAGAGCGGTTAGTTTAATGAAAGCTGATCTTGTAACTGAAATGGTAGGGGAGTTCCCTGAATTGCAGGGGATTATGGGGTATTATTATGCATTAAATGATGGGGAAGGTGAAGATATAGCAATTACAATAAGAGACCATTATAAGCCTTTAGGACCTAATGATTATGTTCCGACTAATAAAGTCGCGGCAATTGTAGCGCTAGCTGATAAGCTTGATACTTTGAATCAAATGTTTGCAATTAATATTAAGCCTACTGGCTCAAAAGATCCGTTTGCACTACGCAGGGCAGCAAACGGAGTAGTAAGAATCATAGCTGAAAATAACTTTGCACTGGATATTAAAACTGATTTAGCAGATTTGAATATTAGAGAAGATGTAATAAATTATATATCTGAACGTGAAGTTTCAATTAATAACTTTAATTAAATTAGCTGTTTAATTTAAAACTTTACTAAAAGCTAACAAAATTTAATTGGAAAAGGTAATTAAATAATATATAGTTTGTACTAATTTTGAAACTTTTGCTTATAGTTACAGATATGAAAACTACATTTTTAAAAACAGTGCTATTTGTTACATTAGTTAGTTTGCTCAACGGGTGTGCTCCGGATCTTTCAAGTAATGTATATACCAGTGATTCAAGGTTAAATTTAACCCTTGAAGGTCAGATTGTTTCGGTGCGTCCGGTTGTTATAAAAGGCTCGGAGAAGCTATCGGATAATGTTATAGGTATAGCCGGAGGCGGAGCTATGGGTGCAGCTGCAGGTGCAGGGATCGGTGCCGGTACCGGTCAGGGTGCAGCTATAGTAGGTGTAGCAATCGCGGGTGCAGCAGTCGGAGCACTTATTCAGGATAAATTAAGCCAAGCTAACGGCAGTGAGTATATTGTAAAAGTTGATATATCTAAACTTAAGAATGTTTACTATGAAGGTAGTTCTGCAATGAGAAATGCAATTTCCACTGCAACAACTAGTGGATTAATCGCCGTTGTTCAAAGCAATGTTCCTCTTCTCCAAGAAGGGCAAAAGGTGTATGTCATTTTTTCAAATATCGGTGCACGAATTACTCCGGCTCTATAATTAACTAAAATAATATTGAGATTTTTTGATATGCGTCTTTTACTTATATTACCTTTTATTTTAGTAATTATAACTGCTTCAGGTTGTGCGAAAGTTACAAAAGAGCGCCATTCCCCGGATTTTGAAAGTAAAATTAAGGAGTATAATGATGTAGTGGTTCTACCTCCTAAAGTTGAAGTTAATATGGTTGATGTGGTAGGTAAGAAAAAGCGCATGCATGACTATGAAGATCATCTTGAAAATATAATTAAGGAAGAAGTGGTAAAGGCTGTTCAGGATAAAGGGTTCAGAGTTAAAAAGTTACATAGAAGAGAGATATGGGAACAACAACTATCCGAAGATTTCGGACGATTGCAGCAATCTTTTAATGCAGCAAAGAATAAGCTTTATGCACGTGTTTTATGGGAAGAGGAAAAGGCATTTTCCATCACGGAAAATTTAGGTTTACCCGCGATACTTTTCGGGGGAAAAACTAATAGTAACTTGTTATTATTCGTAGATTATGAAGGGGCAATTAAAACTAACGGCGCCAGGGCTCGTGATTTTGTAATAAGTATTCTTGCTAATTCAAGTGCCGCCGTAGAAGACGCCGATGCATCATTTCTTTTAGTCGCAATCGTTGATGCAACAAATGGTAATATCTTATGGAGTAATATAATTTATACAGCCAAAAGTTTATATGTCTCAGCCATAAATAATTTTTCTTCACGTGATAACGTGGAAGCTGAGAAGTTAAGATTTCTTTTATCCGATATCCTTAAACAGATTCGTAATAATAAGAATTAACGGTAATTATTACCGATTAGCATAGCAGCTATTTATAAAGAAGGAATTAGCTATTCTTAAGTATAGTTCTAATTGGTTTTTAGTCATTCCACATTTCCTTGACCATTTCCTTAAAACTATTACCCCTTTGCTCGTAATCTTTCCATTGATCCAATGAAGCGCAAGCCGGAGAAAGTAACACTACTCCGGAATTAATATTGCTCTCTTTAATCAATTCTAAAGACCTTTTCAAAGTATCAGCGCATGTATAAGGTTTATTGTATTTTTTAAGTACCTCGGCAAATTTCGGGGCTGCAGCACCTATTAAGTACACGTGTTTCAACCTATCAAATAAGTGTGATAAACATTCAATCCCTTGGTCTTTAGAGACCCCGCCGGCAATCCAATAAATATTATTAAAAGCTTTAAGAGCATTTTGGGTGGCATCAGTATTAGTGCCTTTGCTGTCATTAATAAATTTAAGTTCTCCTTTTTCAAGTACTAACTCAATTCTATGTTCCAAGCCTTTAAAAGATTTTATTGCCTCTACTATAATTTCCTCTTTAACACCGTTAATTTTAGTCGCCGCATATGCTGCTGCAATATTTTGGGCATTATGTTCTCCCGGTAGTCTTTTTAATTCTTTAATTTTAAATTCTTTCTGAACTCCGGGGGTTATATTATCATAAATTACACCATCTATTATGCTTACCCCATTCTCGGTAATTTTTTGTATTGAAAGGGGAACAATCTTTTGCTTGCCGTATTTAGCTAAGTAATCAAATATTTTCTGCATTTCTAACGTATCTATTGAAACAATCGCATAATCATCTGATTTTTGATTTTCAAATATTTTAAGTTTAGCTGCTTTATAAGAATCAAAATCCCCATGGCGATCCAAATGATCAGGAGTAAGATTGAGAAATACAGCAATATCGAATTTAACTTTATTTAACAACTCAAGTTGAAAAGAAGAGGTTTCCAATACATATATTCCATCGCTGTCCAGGGGCTCTAGCTGTAATGCCCCAACTCCGATATTGCCCCCTACTTGCACAACTTGCTTAGCATATTTTAAAATATGGCCGGTTAAAGCCGTGGTAGTGGATTTACCGTTTGTGCCGGTTATTGCAATGTATTTTGACTTGGTGCAAGTCTCATATAATAATTCAATATCAGAAGTGATCGGTATATTCAGCTGCTTAGCTTTTTCAATTATCGTATGGGGTTTAGGGTAAGTTAAAGGTACGCCCGGGCTTATAATAACAGCGCTTATATTTTTAAAGTTGATTTGGTCAATAGCGGGATTAACTATTAAATTTCTTTCAGAGATTGCCTGTTGATGCAGCATTCCGGCTAAACCGCCGATATTCACGTTTTGCAAGTTATCATCTATAGCTATAACTTTGGCTTTCCCGCAAAGTAATGAATGCAATGCCGGAAGCCCTGAGCGGCCTAGCCCTAAAATTATGACCTCTTGATATCTGAATTTATTTATCGGTATCATAACCCTATCTAAGTTTTAATGTTGATAAGCCAATTAAAGCAAAAATTATAGATATTATCCAAAAACGCATAACTATTTTTGTTTCCGGCCAACCTAATTTTTCATAATGGTGATGTATCGGAGCCATTTTAAATATACGTTTACCTCTAAGTTTGAAGGAGCCGACTTGCAAAATCACGGAGATAGCTTCAATAACAAACAATCCGCCCGTAATAAATAGCACTATCTCATGTTTTGTAATTACACTTATTACCCCGATTGCTCCGCCCAAAGATAAGCTTCCTACATCTCCCATGAATACTTGAGCGGGAGGAGCATTATACCATAAGAACCCCAGTCCTGCCCCTATTATTGCGGCACAAAATACCGCAAGCTCACCGGAGTGTGATATATTATGGATTTGGAGATAATTAGCAAAATTAACGTTCCCCGCTAAATAGCTGATAAGTGCAAAACATGCGGAAACCACCATTATCGGACCTATTGCCAATCCATCCAAGCCATCGGTCAAATTTACTGCATTAGAAGCTCCCGTCATTACAATCGCAATAAAGATAAAATAGAACCATCCTAAGTCTAAAACAAGATGCTTAAAAAATGGAAAAGCCAGCAAGCGCGCATGCTGAGGTTCAGCAATATAGGAAACCATAATACCTGCAATCAATGCCAAACTAAATTGCCAAAATAATTTTACCCTTCCCGATACGCCTTTAGAATTTTTGTGTTTTATTTTAAAGTAATCATCTAAAAAGCCAAGGACTCCATAAGAAATAGTGATGAACAACGTTACCCAAATATAAGGATTGCTAAGATCAGCCCATAATAAAACTGAAAAAGTAATACTTAAAATAATTAGAACCCCTCCCATAGTGGGCGTTCCTTTTTTGGTAAGCAGATGTGATTCCGGACCATCGGTTCGAATCGGTTGGCCGCCTTCCTGTATAGATTTCAGCCAGTTTATAATTTTATTACCTAATAAAAAACTTACTAATAAAGCCGTAGCTATAGCTCCACCGCTTCTAAAGGTTAAATATTTAAAAACATTTAACATGGGATAGTAGTTTATAAGTAAGTTTGCAAGATAATAAAGCATTATTTAAAAATCCCATCACTAATATCAAGTTTAAATATACTAATAAAATTACTTTAAAAAGCTATTATATTAATATGTATTCAGTAAAAAGCTTATAAAAAAATATTGCCAAAAGTGATTTAAAAAGCAATATGAAAGTATGTGTATAAATTTAAGAATATATTATTTAAAAATTTGTTTTATAGTTTTTACACTGATATTATTGCAGAAGCTTAAAATGAAAAAATATTATTTATAGTAAGATCAGTAATATAGATAGTTTTTAAGTACTTAATATTAATAAAGTTTTAATATGATTAGATGGTAAGTGAGAGATGACACTTGAATACTTGGAATATTTAAGCAATAAAAGTCCGGCTCCCGAGCAGTTAGTAATTATGCTGCATGGTTACGGATCTAATGCTTCCGATCTAATATCCCTTGCCCCTGAGCTTGCGGAATATTTACCTCATGCGCATTTTATTTCGCCTAATGCACCCCATCTTTTTGAAGGAGGAGGGGCTGCTTTCCAGTGGTTTAGCTTAACTCAACGTGACGATGAGTTTATGACTAAGGGTGCAAGAGAAGCGGAAAAAATCT